>JAMOPZ010000424.1 GCA_027064245.1 Campylobacterales bacterium | reverse complement strand
CTTTACATGAAAGATTGTATAGGCTTTTTAGCTGTTGAAGAAAATCTTAATGATAAAGACTTTGTAAAATATATTAAAGAACTTTATCTTAGGTTTCCTCAGGTTACTTTTAAGGCTTTTTATTTTAGTGATGAATACAAAAATTTATTTAATAAAATTTTTGATAATCACTTAAGCAGAGTAAACTATATTATAACTGATAATATATATCATATGTCTAGTGAGATTGAAGTGTATATGTGGAATAATAAAATACCTATTGAACTTGTAATTACGAAGTTATTGATTCAATTTAGTGGTGAGATATTTACTACATTTAATTTTATAAATAGTTGTTTTTTAGACATGTCTAATATGAGTATACGTGATATGGATAAGTTCTATATAGACGCAAAAGAGTCTTTATTAGCATCGCCAGATAAATATCACTTTGATAAGTCTATTGTTAAAGAGTATAAAAATAGCTTTTGTAAATATAAATATCAATTTATTATAGATGAGTTTGATATAGAGTATGAATATAATTTAAATAGTGATGCGCTAGAAATATTTTGTTATGACACAATTTCACTTAGTCTAAATTATCATAAAGCCAAGAAACACTTCATAATGCTACAAAATATTCGTATGCAACTTTTAAATAGTTAAATAATGAAAATTTTAGTAATTATTCCAGCAAGAGGAAATTCAAAAGGTATACCAAGAAAGAATATTAGAAGTTTAGTTGGAAAACCTTTAATTTATTATGCAATTACCAACGCATTAAAATCCAAACATAACTTAGATGTATTTGTTTCTAGTGATGATGATGAAATCTTACATATTTCGCAATCATTAGGGGCAAAAGTACATAAGCGTCATATAGAGTTAGCTCAAGATGATACAACTTTAGATGCTGTAATATATCAGGCATATAAAGATATTCAAGAGAATAAAATAGATAAGTATAATTATGTGATTACATTACAACCAACTTCTCCAATTTTAAAATCTTTAACACTAGATCTTGCTATTGATAAAATCCTAAATGATAATGGTATTGATACAATTATTTCTGCAAAAGAAGATGCCCACCTGTCTTGGAGTAGGGTCAATAATCAATATATGCCAAATTATAAAGAGAGATTAAATCGTCAATATTTGAACCCTATTTATAGAGAAACAGGAGGGTTTGTAATTACAAAAACAGAATTTATTAATGAAAATAATAGATTTGGTTTAAATGTAGATCTTTATTTATTAAAGGATGGAGAAGAGATTGATATAGATGATTATCAAGATTGGAGTATATGTGAATATAATCTAAAAAGAAAAAATATTGTTTTTGTGGTAAAGGGAAATAAAGAGTTTGGACTTGGACATGTATATAATACACTCATAATTGCAAATGATATGACAAATCATAACTTAACATTTTTAGTTGATAAAGATAGTCAACTAGCTTATGAAAAAATAAAATCAAAATTTTTTAATGTCTATATTCAGGATAATGATAATATTGTTAAAGATATAGTTGCGTTAAATCCAGATGTAGTTATAAATGATAAGCTTGATAATTTATATCAGTATATAGATGAACTCAAACAGCATGATATAGTTGTAATAAATATAGAAGATAAAGGTGATGGAGCAAAATTGGCAGATATGGTTATTAATGCTATTTATTCATCTAAAGAATTTTTACCTAAACACTATTTTGGACCAGAATACTATATAGTTAGAGATGAATTCTTACTTACAAATGCTAAGGAAGAAATAAGAAATAATATTGAGAATATATTAATTACCTTTGGTGGAACTGATCCAAATAATCTAACTTTAAAGGTAGTTGAATCTTTGTATGATTATTGTTTACTTAATAATATTGAAATTCATGTTGTAGCTGGTCTTGGTTATAATATGTATGAAACTTTGTCGGTATATTCTAATCTACATGTGCATAGAAATGTAACTCAGATATCAAAGCATATGCTTAAAGCAGATGTAGTATTTTCAGCTATGGGCAGAACACTCTATGAAATTGCTTCACTAGGAATACCATCAATACTTATGGCGCAGAATGAACGTGAATTAACGCATACTTTTGGGTATGGACAGAATGGTTTTGTCAATTTAGGTCTTTTTAAAAATATTGATAATAAAAGGATTCTAAAGGAATTTAAAAAAGTGCAAGAGTGTTCGGTAAGAGAGTTGATGAATGATCTTATGCTACAACATAATCTAAAGAGTGGAAGAAAAAGGGTTATTAAGTTGATTAATAATTTGATAGAGGGTTAATATGAAATTAGTAGAGATCTTTGATGAAATAAAACCACATGAGAATAGATTATATAGACCTTATATTATAGCTGAAGTAGGTGTTAATCATGAAGGAAGTATGGAACTTGCAAAACGATTGGTTGATGAGGCTAAGGAGGGTGGAGCAAATGCTGTAAAGTTTCAAACCTATAGGGCAGATACAATTGCATCTAAAGATTCTCCAGCGTATTGGGATACAACAAAAGAACCTATAACCTCACAATATGAACTTTTTACAAAGCATGATAAGTTTTGGAAAAATGAGATGCAAGAGTTGAAAAACTATTGTGATGAGGTAGATATTGAATTTATGAGTACTCCTTTTGATGTTGAATCTGCAGAGTTTTTAAATGGGATGATGGATGTATTTAAAATATCATCTTCAGATTTAACTAATAAACCATTTATAGAGTATATATGTACATTTGGTAAGCCAATTATTTTATCTACTGGAGCAAGTGATTTAAGTGAGATTGTAGAAGCTATTTCATGGATTGAAAAAAAGGGTAATCCTTTAGCTCTTCTTCATTGTGTATTGAATTATCCTACATCAGATGAAGATGCAAATTTAGGAATGATACTGGATTTAAAATCTAAATTTCCAGATAAAATCATAGGTTATAGTGATCATACTCTTCCTAAAGATATGAAAGTATGTGAGATGGCTACTATGCTAGGATGTGTAATAATAGAGAAACATTTTACACATGATAAAAGCCTAAAGGGGAATGACCATTACCATGCTATGGATAAAGAGGATTTAAAAACTTTTAAATATAATTTGGAAAGGGTTTTTAATGTTTTAGGTGGTTTTAAAATCGTAGCATTAGAAAAAGAAGAATCTGCAAGACTCAATGCTAGACGAAGTTTAATCGCATTAAATGATATTCCAAAGGGTAAGGTTATTCAAAAAGAAGACTTAACTTTTAAGAGACCTGCTCATGGAATAAGTCCAAAATTTATAGATGAACTTGTTGGTAAAAAAAGTAATATATTAATCAAATCAGATAGTGTATTGAAATGGAATATGTTTGATGATTAATCATGTAGATGAGATAGACAATTATTTAAAAAAACTTTTTCCTATAAATAGAAGTATTATGGGAGATGGAACTAAGCAAACACTAAAAATACTTCAAGAGATAATACCTCTTAAGGTGATAGAATACCCTACACATCAAGAAGTATATGACTGGATTATTCCTCAGGAATGGAGTATAAAAGATGCTTGGATAAAAAATTCTGCTGGAGAAAAAATAGTAGATTTTAAAAACTCAAATCTACATATTGTAAGTTATAGTATAAATATAAATAAAAAGATGAAACTTAAAGAGTTAAAAGAAAATTTACATTATTTAAAAAATCTGCCAACTGCTATACCTTATCGTACAAGTTATTATAATAAAAATTGGGGTTTTTGTATAAGTTATGAAGAGTATCTAGAGTTTTTTAATGAAGATGATGAGTATGAAGTATTTATTGATAGTAAGTTTCAAGATGGTTCTTTATCTGTAGGAGAGCTTTTAATAGGTGGCAAGAGTACGAAAGAGTATCTAATCTCTTCTTATATATGTCATCCTTCTCAAGCAAACGATAGTCTAAGTGGTGTAATACTAAGTGCTTTCTTGGCTAAAGAGTTATTAAAAATTAAAGATACATTAGAATACAGCTATAGGATAATATTTGTTCCTGAAACTATAGGTGCTATCTCTTATATGTCAAATAATGAGACTGAGATGAAAAGTATAGATAATGGCTTAGTTATTACTACCTGCGGGGGTTTGGGAAAATTTGGTTATAAACAATCATATGATAAATATAATTTTATTAATGAAATGATAGAAAGTGTTTTTGATGTTAATAACCTAGATTTTATAAGCTATCCATTTGATATTCGTGGTAGTGATGAGAGACAGTATTCAACACAGAGTTTTAGAATTAATTGTGCGACCATTACAAAAGATAAATATTATGAGTACGATTATTACCATACAAGTTTAGATAATTTAAAATTTGTTAAAGCAGATAATTTAAATAAAACTTTAGATTTATATGTGCAACTTGTACATAAAATGGATAAAAATATTTTATATAAAAATATACAACCTTCAGGTGAAGTTATGCTCTCTAAACACGATTTGTACCCAGTTACTGGAGGGAGTTTTCTCCCCTGTAGCGATAAGTCTGAAGTAGATATTATTTTATGGGCACTTTTTTATTTAGATGCTTCTATGGATCTTTTTACATTTAGTAAAAAAATAGGAGTAGATATTCTTAATGTTTATCGTATAGTAAAAAAATTAGAAAAGAAAAATATTTTAAAAAGAGTAGAACTTGGGTAAATATATATTTCAAGAGCTTAATGATACATTAATTTGGGGTAAGTTTAGTCAAACCTCTAAAGAGTACTCATTGTTTAATGATAGTATCTATTTAAATAGTTTTGGTGGAAAGTATAAGCTATATTTAGTTAAAAAAGGTGACTATATTAAAGCGGGTTTAGTAGTAATACTTAAAGATGAAAAAAATCTAAAAGTGGATGATTTAGTTATATATTCTGGAATATTATTTGAAGATGGAAGTGCTCAAAAAAGTAGTAAAGTAACTTTAGAACGTTTTGAAATAAGTAATTTTATTATAGAAGAGTTAGATAAGTTATATGAACATATAGAGTTTGTACTCTCTCCATACGTAGATGATATTAGAGCTTTTTTATGGCATAACTATCATTCTAGCAAAGATAGTGATAAATATAGTGTTTCTATTAGATATACATCCTATTTAGATATTAGTAGTTTATCTAATTTTATTAATGAAGAAGATAGTGAGATATTTAAAAATCTTGAAACACTCCGTAAAAGAAATATAAGAGAGGCAAGAAAAAAAGAGGCATATACAATAGTTACTAATGAAGTTGAGCTCTTTATACTTTATTATAAAAAATTAATGCTCAAACAAGACCAAATTGTTTCTATGGAAAAATTATCTAATATAAAGAATTTAATTACTACACTTGTTAATAAGAAAAAAGCAAAAATATATGTATCAAAAAATTCTCAAAATGAGATACAGTATATTACAATATTTGCTTGGGATAAGTTTAGGGCATATTATCTATTTGGTGCACCAAATCCAGACGCTAGTGAACGTTATAGAGGTACTATATCATTCTGGGATGCTTTTATTGATTTAGCACATAATGGAGTAATAACAGTAGATATGGAGGGTGTTAATAGCCCGCAGAGAGGTTGGTTTAAGTTGAGCTTTGGTGGTAATTTAAAAACTTATTATCATATAAAGAAGGCTTATTGTGAAGAGTAATAAAACAAAACAAAATATTCCTATTAATAAAGGACATTTTACATTAGATACTCAGAAACGAATTGATTCATTTCAAATAAAAATGGCATATGACTGGCAAGATAATAATTATCAAGAGTATAGACTATTGTGGTCAGAATTACCACAATCTAAAAAAATACGAGAATATCCTCTATTAGTGGATTTAGAGTTAGCATCAGTATGTAATCTTAAATGTCCTATGTGTTATACAATAACTGATGACTTTAAAAGGAAAGTTAGAAAAGGATTTATGGACTTTGCACTCTTTAAAAAGATAGTAGATGAGATAGCTGGTAAAGTATATGCTTTGAGGTTGAGTTTAAGAGGTGAAGCAACACTCCATAAAGATTTTATAAGATGTGTTGAATATGCTAAGAAAAAGGGTATAAAAGAGGTCTCTACACTAACACATGGAGGCACTCTAAGTTTAGATTTTTTT
This sequence comes from Campylobacterales bacterium, assembly GCA_027064245.1. Lineage (GTDB taxonomy): Bacteria > Campylobacterota > Campylobacteria > Campylobacterales > Arcobacteraceae > JAIOSF01. The sequence goes on along the minus strand of JAMOPZ010000424.1, from coordinate 26,544 downwards.
AAACAACTCTCTGATTCTAAAATTGATTGGATTACCATATCTATTGATGGAGTTGACGAGCAATATGATAAAATAAGAAAGCCTCTTAAATTTACTGATACACTGAAAAGACTGCAAGATATAAAACAATATAAAGATAAGAATAATTTAGTAAAACCTATAATAAAAGTTCAAGGTATTTGGCCAGCAATAAGAGTAAATCCTACAAAATATTATGAAACTATAGCTCCTCTTGTTGATTTAGTTGCTTATAATCCATTGATTGATTATTTAAGAAAAGATAGTGAGATAGTATATGAAGAGAATTTTTCATGTTCTCAGTTATATCAAAGAGTTGTAGTTGGAAGTGATGGAAAAGTTATGATGTGCAGTAATGATGAAGATGGAGAGAAGATAATAGGTAATGCATATGAAGAAACTATTTATGATATTTGGCATGGGGATAAATTAAATAAAATTAGAGAGCTTCATAATGAATATGATGGCTTTAAGAAAATTGATGTGTGTAGAGCGTGTTACTATCCAAGAAAAGCTGTTGCAGATGAACAAGCATTTGTAGGAGATAGAGAGATATGGATAGAAAACTATATTAACAGAGATCAAAAGGTTGGAGATTGATAAGTTATAGTGAGTGGTATTTAATATATATATATTTACTGATTTTACCTTATGTTATACTTGCTTTAGATAATTATTCTCTGATATATAAATCATTTTTAGGGGCTAATAGTATTGCATTTATACTAGTGTTTATGAGTATAGTTAGCAAAAATTATTTTAACATATATATAAGTATAACTTTAGAATATAGTATTTTAGTAGTCTTATTAGTAAGTGTATTTTTAGAATTATTTTATGTATTTAATTATAAAGTAGTTTATGAAAAAAGTACTCTTAATAGTATTTTAGATACCAATAAAAGAGAAGTAAACGAATTTATAGAATTATTTGTAAATAGAAATCTTATATATATCATTATCTTAATACTACTACCTTTTATATTATTAAATAGTTTAAATTTAAAACTCTTATCATTAATTACAATATCTATAGGATTTGTTTTTTTAGTTTTGAATACAAAGAGAGTAGATACTTTATTGGATAATACTTTTATAAAATTAATTACTATGATATATCTATCTGTTCAACAAAGAAAAAATATTAGTAACTATGCAAAACAAGACTTCAATTATAGTTCTCAAAAAATTAAAAGTATTGGCCCTGAAGTAGAAACAGTAATTTTGATTATTGGAGAGTCTTTAAATAGAAACAGAATGTCTCTTTATGGATATAAAAGAAAAACTACACCAAATTTAGATTTATTACAACAAGAATTTAACCTATATGTTTATGATGATGTAATCTCTACAAATTCATATACAAGATTAGTATTACCAAAAATCATGACATTTTTTGATTCTTCCTCAGATAAAGATTGGAATGAGTATTTAAGTTTAATAGGCATTTATAAAGCATTAAAATATAAAACATACTGGGTATCAAATCAAGAAAAATCAGGAATAAATGGTGGAAATATTTCAAATGCATTGTCTTCTTTGTGTGATTACAAATATTTTAGTACAGAAGAGACTGATTTTGGAAAGATAAATACTTATGATGAACAACTATTACCAATTTTAGAAGATGTAGAACAGGAAAGTGGTAAAAAGCTAATAGTAGTACATTTACTAGGTAATCATTTTAATTATGCCAAGAGGTATCCAGAGACTTTTCAATATTTTACAGATGATGATTTTATAATGAAAAAAAGTCAAAAATTATCTTTTTTAAAAGATGAAAAAGTTGCTACTTATAATGAGTATGACAATAGTATTTTATATAATGATTATATAGTAAGTAAAATATTCAGCTTATTCAACAAAGATAGTTCAATAGCCTTATATATTTCAGATCATGGAGAGGAAGTTTATGATGAACGAGACTACTTTGGACATAATCAAGAACAAGGAAGCCGATATATGGCTGAAATACCTTTTATATTACAGGTGTCACAACAATATAAAAATGAAAACAGTATACTTGTTGAACAAATATCTTCAAGTACAGATAAACCATTTATATCTGATTATTTAATACACTTTTTATTAAAGATTACAAATATTACTTGTATGGATTTTGAAAAAGATAATTGTTTATTAGAAAAAATGAATACAAATAGTAATAGAAAGTTTTTAAATTTTAATTATGAGCAGGATTTAAAGAGCCAATCAAACTTTAAGTTGTCTAAAAAGCTTTGGCTTCATAGAACAAATTCTTTAGCTAAATTAGAAAAATCAAAAGAGATGTTTCATGGTGTAGAGATAGATGTCTTTTATGAAGATAAAATTTTTAAAATTAAACATAATAGTAATGAAGTGCCATCTTTAACCATTGATGAGTATTTTTCATCACTTAGCAAAGAAATGCATATTTGGTTAGATTTTAAAAATTTAAACAAAAACAACTGTATAGATATAAAAAATAATTTAATTTTATTGATTGCTAAATATAATGTTAATAAAGGTAATATTATTTTAGAAAGTAGTGATTACAACTCTTTGCATTTCTTACATGATACTTTTTATGTTTCTTACTATTTGCCGTATTTAACAAATGAAGAGATGAAAGATAATAAGATTTTAGTGGACATAATCAAAAATATAAAAGATGTAAATATTAATGCTATATCATTCCCTGGGTATATGTATAGTTATGTGAAAACTAATATAGTAAAGCATAGAAAAGATTTAGAACTTTTAATGTGGCTGGAGAATAAAAAATATTTTGAAAATATTGATGATCACGATTATATAAATAATTTAATATATGATAATGATTTAAAAGTTATATTAATCTCAGCTAAGAAAAATTCTACTACAAAAAACAATTTATTATCTAAAAATAATAAATTGTTTTCGATAAAAATGAATAAAATGAGTACACAGCTTAATTCTTTTAAAAAATATGATAGTATAGTTTTATATGGTGCGGGTGTAGTATCTGAGTTGATTTTTAATAGTCTTGATAATGTATGTTGTGTTGTAGATATTAATGAAGATAAGATTAACCAAATGTTTTATACTAAAACTATTAAAGATCCTCAAGAGTTAGCTCAAATAAAATTTGATAGAGTATTAATTACAGTTTTGGGAAGAGAAGAAGAAATATCAAATTATTTAGTAGATACAGTTAATATCGACTTAAATAGAATATTGACATTTGATTTGTCTTAGAGGAGGAGATATGCTTAAATTAAATAAAGATATTCAAGTGGTATTCCTTTACACTTTAGGTAGAAGTGGATCCAACCTACTACAATCTTTACTCGATGAAAATGAAGAAATTTTGATGATACCTACAATAATTTGGTACTATTTTGATTGGGAGTTTAAGCTATCAAAACATGCAAATAATCCGCATAAGTTAATTTACGAATTTATATATAATAGTTCTTTCTCTCTCGATTGGTATTTAGATGGTTTAGGGATAGATAAGAATGAAATATTTGATTTAAAACGAGACAATATATATGAAAAATTATTAGAAGTAGTTTCAGATACTTCTACAATAAATAGAAAAGAATTTCTATTATTATTTCATGAAGTATATGCGAATGTGCATAATATTAATTTAAATACCAAAACTGTCTTAGTCCTTCACCATCATTTTCCAATAAATGGTAATGCATATAATTTTTTTACAAATAACTTTACTATAGACTTTAAAGGTAAAGATTTATTTACTAATGCACTGGCAGACTTTCCTAATGTAAAAATAATGCAGACAATAAGACATCCTTATGAAGTATTCCATTCCAGAATTAATTCGATTATAGATAATGAAATATTAGATATAAAAGCATTTTACAATACTATATACTCTTTAAATTTTTCAAGTTGTGATGCTTTAGAAAAGAAATTTTTATTAAAAGAAAAATATAAATTTATACATTATGAAAAAATGCATCAAAATACAAAAGCTACAATGATAGAGCTTGCAAAGTTTTTAAATATAACATATAATGATGAATTACTCATTAGTACAATAGGTGGAAAACTATGGTGGGGAAATAACCCCTCAAAGCCTATTAATGGAACAAATGAAAAAATGGCAATTTTAAAGTGGCAGGATAATTTGGAAGATGATTATAAAAAGATTGCGCAAAGCTATTTTAAACAATACATAGTAAAGTTTGGATACGAAGATGTGCAGAATTTTGATAGTCGTTATAGAAATATAGGGTTTATAAAAGATGAAAGAAATGCTTATATGAAAATAGTTTTTGAGACTTTTAAAAGATTTATTCAAAGAAAAAAGATTAGTAAAAATCTTCTATTTTTAAGGAAATATCCATACTATAGGTACAAATTATTTGAATACTTTAAGGATAAAATATGTCTAAACTAATCTGGATAACAGGACTTAGTGGAAGTGGAAAAACGACGATAGGCAATAAAGTGTATGAAAGATTAAAAGTAAAATACATTAATACAGTTTTTTTAGATGGAGATAGCTTTCGTCAAATTTTGGGAAATGATTTAGGTCATAGCCCACAAGATCGACTTGAAAATGCGAAAAGAATATCTAGAATGTGTGAGTTTTTAGTTTCACAAGAGATCAATGTAGTATGTGCTACTATGTCCTTATATAAAGAAGTATATAAATTAAATCGTGAAAATATAGAGAATTATATTGAAGTTTTTATTGAGTGTGATATTGATGAATTAATCAGAAGAGATCAAAAAAGTCTATACTCAAAAGCAGTAAAAGGTAAAATAAAAAATGTTGTTGGAGTTGATTTACCTTATGATAGACCAGCTTTTTGTAACTTAAGTATAGATAATAGTAAACAAAATAAGCTAGAAGACAAAGTAGGGCAAATTTTAGATTTAATAGAGAAGGGGGAAAGAATCATGAAGCAAGGAGATTTTACACAACTAGCAAAACAATATATCAATAGACCTGCTTATAGTGAAGTTTTATTAAATACAATTTTAAACACAATGGATTATGATAAGAAAAAAGATGCTTTTACAGTGGTTGAAGTTGGAGCAGGAACAGGAAAATTAACAAAAATGTTGCTTGAAATTGGTTTGAATGTTATTGCAGTTGAACCCAATGATGCTATGAGAAAAGAAGGGATAGAGTTCACTAAAGAATTTAATAATGTAATTTGGAAAAAAGGAAGTGGTGAAGACACATCAATCGAATCAAATATTGCTGATTGGGTTATCATGGCATCATCTTTTCACTGGACTGATCCAAAAAAATCATTGCCTGAATTTGCAAGAATTTTAAAAGATGATGGATACTTTACTGCTATTTGGAATCCAAGAAATATAAAAATATCTAAATTTCATACAAAAATAGAGAATAATATAAAATTAATAGTGCCTGAATTAAAAAGAGTTTCATCGGGTACTCAGAGTACAAAAGAGTGGGAGTATGTGTTAGTATCAACTGAAAATTTTAAAGATTGTATTTTTATGGAAACAGATTATCAAGAGTCGATGACTACTAAACGATACCTTGGTGCATGGAATTCTACAAATGATATTCAGTCACAAGCTGGAACAAAACGATGGCAAGAGATACTTGATATGATTAAGGATGAAATCAGAGATTTAGATATTATTAATGTCCCATATAAAATTAGAGCTTGGACAGTTAAAAAAATATAATGAAACTAAGGTTATCTTCAAAAGCAAAAACTTTACAAGACTTAAAAGAGGTAATTAGCAGTGCAGAAGTATTACCTCTTTTACGATTTAAGGCTATAGAGTATAAACTAAAAAAAGATGATATTTTAGATCAATGTATAAAACTATTTGATACAAATCTGATTGTAAGATCATCATCACAAAATGAGGATAATTTAAATACATCAAATGCAGGTGGATTTGATAGTGTTCTTGATGTTGCGTTGAATAAAAATAATATAAATATAGCAATATTACAGGTTATTGATTCTTATGAAAAAGTTTTAACAGAAGATGAAGTTTTTATTCAATCCATGTTAGAAGATGTATCGATGAATGGAGTGGTTTTTACCGCTGATATGGATACTTTAGCTCCATACTATATAGTTAATTATGATACTAGTGGATCTACTATCAAGGTAACATGTGGCACTAGTAATAATTTACAAACATTTATCGCATATAAAAACTATAAAGATATAAAAGATAAACAATTAAAACTTTTGTTAAAAGCATCAAAAGAGTGTGAGAAGATTTTTGATAATAACTATCTAGATATAGAATTTGCTTTTAGTAAAGGTAAACTTTACATACTACAAGTAAGAGCAATAGTAACTAAACATAAAATAGATTTAAGTAAAGTAGATTTAAAAAATAGCTTAGATAAAATATATAGAAAAATTCAAAAACTAAATGCAAAGCATCCAAAACTTTTGGGTAAAAAAAGTATATTTGGTGTTATGCCAGACTGGAATCCTGCGGAGATTATAGGTCTTAAACCAAAAAGACTGGCATTATCACTATATAAAGAGTTGATTACAGATGAAATATGGGCATATCAAAGAGATAATTATGGATATAGAAATTTAAGGTCAGTTCCTCTTTTAATCTCTCTTTCAGGTATTCCATTTATAGATGTAAGAGCTTCGTTTAACTCCTTTATACCTAAAGATTTAAATGAAGATATTGCATTGAAGCTGGTTGATTGTTATCTTGAAGCGTTGTCAAATAATATTATCTATCATGATAAAGTAGAGTTTGAGATTGTCTATTCTTGTTATTATTTTGGTATATCAGATAAGCTAAAGGTATTACAAAGTAGAGGTTTTACAGAAGAAGAGATAAAAGAGATAGAAATATCATTATTAAAATTGACCAATAAAGTTATTAATATAAATGATGGGTTATATAAACAAGATATATTAAAGATAGAAACACTAAAAATAAATTATGAAAAAATAGTTGATTCATCTTTACCTCTAATAGACAAAATTTATTGGCTAAATGAAGATTGTAAACGATATGGAACATTACCATTTGCTGGAGTTGCTAGAGCTGCATTTATAGCTATACAATTTTTAAACTCATTAGATGATGCAAAAGTGATAACAACTCCGGAATATGATAGTTTTTTAAACTCATTAAATACAGTCTCTAAGCAGTTAAATAGAGATAAGTCTAAACTTACTAAAGAAGAGTTTTTAAAGTTATATGGTCATTTACGACCAGGAACATATGATATAGGTTCTTATAGATATGATGAGGATTATGAAAATTATTTTTCCTCAAACAATAGCAGTATAAAGAGTGAAAATTTTAATTTTTCTTCAGAGCAAAAAGATAAAATAGAACAACTACTTAATGAAAGTAAATTGAATTTTAAAGTAGAGGATTTTCTTTTATTTCTTATCGAAGCTATTGAAGGACGTGAATATTTAAAATTTATTTTTACAAAAAGCTTAAGTAAAATATTGCAATATGTAGAAGAATTAGGAGATAAATATACTATATCAAGAGATGATTTAGCATATTTAGATATCCAAACAGTTTTAAACCTTTATGCTACTCTTGACCATAGAAACGTAAAAGATATTTTTAATAATGATATAGATAAAAATAAACTTTTTTATCAATATACCAAAGTTATAAAGTTACCAACTCTTATTTTAGAAGAAGATGATATTTATAGATTTTATTTAGAAAAAAATGAACCTAATTTTATAACACTTAAAAATATTCAATCTAAAGTAGTAGATAATGATAATCTTGTAAATAGTAATTTAAAAAGTAAAATTATATGTATAAAATCAGCAGACCCTGGATATGATTATCTATTTACTAAAGACATAGCTGGATTAATCACATGTTATGGTGGAGCAAATTCTCATATGGCTATACGATGTGCAGAATTAGGAATACCTGCAGTTATAGGGTGTGGGGAAAAGAACTTTTCTTTATATGAAAAAGCAAATGTACTAAGTATCGATGCTCTAAATAAACAGGTGAAGATATTATCATGAAGAAAATATTTATAACTCAAAGATTGGCTGATAATGAAACTTATTTTGAGCAAAGAGAGATGCTTGATATATCTTGGGGAAAATTGTTTCAAGAGATAAACTTATTACCAATAATTTTACCATATGAATATAATTTTGAAAATTATTTTAAAGAGTTTAAAATAGATGGTATTTTGTTAACAGGCGGTAATGATTTAAATAGTTTAAATGAAAATAGGCTATCCAAAAAAAGAGATGAATTTGAAAAGAGGTTGATAAGTTACGCAATTAAAAATTGTATTCCAATTTTTGGAGTATGTCGTGGAATGCAAATTATTGCACAATATTTTGGAAGTACTTTTAGAAGAATTAAAGGGCAAGTAAATATAGAACATCAATTAAAAGTAACTCAGAACTCTAAGTATTTTACATACTTAAATCAGTTAAACAAAGTTAATTCTTTTCATAACTATAGTATTGATAATATTTCGAATGAGTTGATTATTTCAGCAACTTCAGAGAGTGGAATAATAAAAGCAATAGAGCATAAAAAGTATAAAATATTTGCTCAAATGTGGCACTCTGAAAGAGTAGAGCCTTTTAATAATAATGAATTAAACTTAATAAAAGATTTTTTTAATGATTGAACAAGTTATAGAGATAGTGAAAAAAGCCAGTAAAGAGATCATAAAAATTTATCAAAGAGAAAATTTTGATATAGAAAATAAAGATGATAATTCTCCTGTAACAAAAGCAGATTTAATAGCAAACAAAATTATTATTGAAGGATTGAATAAAATATCAGAGTACCCAGTAGTTACAGAGGAAACACCTATAGAATATGGAATAAGAAAAAACTGGAAATTTTTTTGGTTAGTTGATCCTCTTGATGGAACAAAAGACTTTATAGCAAAAAATGATGACTTTACAATAAATATAGCTTTGATAGAGAATAAAAAACCAATTTTAGGTGTAGTCTATATTCCTGTAACTAATGATGTCTATTATGCTTCTAAAGATAAAGGAGCTTTCAAAAATGGAATTAAAATATATAACAACTCTTGTAGAAAAAACTTGATTGGAGGTGATAGTAATTTTCACTCAACTCAAATGACAAGATATTTTTTTGAAAAAAATAATATACAAAATATTAAAAGGTTTGGTTCATCAATAAAAATTTGTAAATTGGCAAATGGGGAAATAGATGTTTACCCTAGGTTAAATGGTACAAAAGAGTGGGATACAGCAGCTTCTCATATTATTGCAAATGAAGCAGGGTGTAAGTTAATTGATATTGAAACTAACAAAGAGCTAGTTTATAATAAAAAAAGTATAAAAAATAATTTTTTTATAGCAAGTAGAAATAATTTGGAATATAAGATATGAAAGCAATAATTTTAGCAGCGGGACAAGGGACAAGACTAAGACCTCTTACGAGTGATAAACCTAAATGTATGGTTGAGTATCAAAATAAACCGATAATAGATTATATATTAGAAGTTATGAAAGAGAGTTGTATTTTTAATATTGCTATTGTAAATGGTTATAAAAAAGATGTATTAGAAGAGTATTTAAAGGATGAAAGTTTAGCTTTTTATACAAATAATAATTTTGATAAAACAAATATGGTTTCAACTCTATTTTGTGCAAAAGATTTTATGGATGATGATTTGATAATATCATATGCTGATATTGTCTATAATAAAGAAGTTTTAGAAAAACTTCTTAAGAGTGATAGTGATTTTAGTGTAGTAGTGGATAGAAAATGGAGAGAGCTCTGGAGCCAAAGAATGGAAAATCCACTTGAAGATGCAGAAACATTAAAGATAAAAGATAGAAAGATAATAGAACTTGGTAAAAAACCAAATGACTATACTGATATTGAAGGTCAATATATTGGTTTGATTAAGATTTCTAAAAAAATTGTGAATAAAGTTATTGAGTTATATCAGCAATTAGATAAAGAAAATGAGTATGATAAACAAAATTTTGACAATATGTATATGACAAGTTTTATTCAAATTATTATTGATAATTTAACTGATATAAAGCCGGTATTTATTGATGGTGGTTGGATAGAAGTTGATTGTATTGATGATTTAAAATCATATAAAATAATTTAAGTAAGATAGAAGGATGAATTTGTTTGAGCTAGGTAAATTAAAAAATGCAGAAAAAGGTAAAAGATGTTTTATCTTAGCTACTGGTCCGTCTACTGAAAAACAAGATTTAACTCTTTTGAAAGATGAAACTGTAATTGGGGTAAGTGGTCTATTTAACCATAAAGATATTAATACGGTAAACCCAAAATATTATGTTAATCCTCCTGTTTTTGCATATCATAGCCATTATCATAGTGAGGATAAATTTATTTCTTATTTAAAAGATATGGATAAAAATTTATCTGATGACATAGTCTTATTCTTTCATATAGGAGATAAAAAATATATAGATAAGTATAAAATATTTATAAATAAAAAGATTGTTTGGAACGAGTATAAACAGTGGGATAATAAAGAGATCACAGACTTAAGTTTAGACTCTATGCCTAACATTTCATCTGTTTCTGAAAGTGCGATATATATTGCTCTATATTTAGGATTTAAGGAGATTTTTTTGCTCGGTTTTGATCATGATTGGTTTAATGGGCTTTATAATTACTCTTTTAAGGTAGAAAAACTACAAAAGCACTTTAAAAAAAGTGCTCAAGAAGTTTGTGAAGCACATAATATTGATTCTGAATTCCAAATGAGAAGACATGCAAAGATATTTCATAAATATAAGATATTACATAGCTTAAAAAAGAATATTTATAATGCAAATTCAAATAGTAGCACATATGTAGATACTTTTCCAAAAGTTGAGTATACAAAGCTATTTGATAAAGAGTATGAAAAATATCTGCTAGAAATAAATAATGACTTTTATCAGTTTTTACCAGTTGAGCCAGTTGTAGTTAAACCTAGGAGTGATATAAAATTAAGTAATTTAGAATTTTCATCTAAAGTAAGTAAATATTTTCTTTTTTTAAAAGAATTAAAAGGTAAATTTGAAAATATTATTGTTTATGGAAACGGAAGTGGTGCAAAAATAGCACAAATGATTTTAGGTGATAATGTAAAGGCTATTTTAGAAACAGATTCTAAGAAAATTAAATATGTTGATAAAGGATTATCATATCACCCAAGTGTCTTAAATACTATAGAGTATGATATTATTTTCATTTCTGTACTAGGACGTGAAAATACTATTAAAGATTACCTAATTAATATTATAGGTTTAGATAATAATTTAATTGTAGAATATAAGGAGTGATATATGGAAGCAAAAAAAGTATTCCAAAGATTTGAAATAGTTAATCAAAATGTTGTAGTTGATAAGTTTACATATTATGGTGAAGATTGTTCATTTCAGAATGTCGATATTGGAAAATTTTGTTCAATATCAAGTGGTGTTATAATTGGAATTGGTTCTCACCCAGTAAATGAATTTGTATCAACGTATCCAGCATTTTTTGCTTCTAATAATATAGGGTGTAATATTTCATTTGTTCATGAACAATTATTTCAAGAATATAAGCATAGTGTAATAGGTAACGATGTCTGGATTGGTAGGAATGTGATTGTTTTAGATGGAATAAAAATTGGAAATGGTGCGATTATAGGTGCTGGTTCAGTTGTAACTAAAGATGTTTTACCTTATTCTATAGTTGCTGGAAATCCTGCAAAAATCATAAGATATAGATTTGATGAATCTAAGATAAAACTTTTACAGAAGTTTGAATGGTGGGATAGAGATATTGAATGGATAATACAAAATGCATCTAGTTTCAACTCAGATGTTTTTTTTGAAAAATTAATAAATGATGAGTTTAATAATACATATCAACCACAATCAAATCATATGCTGCTTGCAAGGATAATAGTTAACAATCGAAATAAGTCTCTTGACTTTTCAAATAGTTTTAATAAAATATTTGATCAAATAAATGAATTTAAAGAGTACTCTAATCAATATATTATCTATGGAAATGGTACTGTAGGAAAAATGATACAGGCCTTAATACCAGAAATAATAGTAGGGTATGTAGATATAGAAGATGAGAAAAACCATCCAATAAACTTAAAAAATTTGAAGTATGATAAAATTATTATAAGTGTTCTTGGCAGAGAAGATAGTATAATCAAGTATCTTACTTATGAACTTGGTATTGAAAGAGATAAGATACTAACATTTGACCTGAGTAGTAGTTAATTAAGACTGTAAAATAGACTGAGTAAATTCACCTTTTATCTATTAATCACTTAGTATATTTTGATATAATTTGACTAAAAATATACTAAGTTTAGGAAAATCTAAAGCCATAGAACTGTAAATAATTTTGTGTCAATTAGATAAGATATTGAGCACAGAAGAAAGAAAAAATTATTATACTTTTATGATTTTTTGTAAGAGTAAATAAATTATCTACCTAAGGGGGTAAATATTGAAAGATAATAATAAGATGGAAAGAGAATTATTTGTATATCTTGACCCAGGCTTTATGAGTGAAGTAGGTCATTATAGAAATTTTGCTAATAAAATACAGTCATATGCGACGAATAAATCAATTGATGTTCAGCATTATGTAAATATAAATATTTCAGAGAAAGATAAAAGGTTATTTAATCTTTCTCCTGTGTTTAAATACAATGCATTCTTAGATGAAAGAGTAATGGATAGCGAAGTGATTATTAAACACCTTTCTGATTTTAAAAATAAAGTTAGTGATATATTTAATAATTTGTTAGCGTTAAGAGATAAGTATGCAAATATAACGATCTATATGTATACTTGTCATACTTCTCATATATTAATCTTAATGGAAATGTATAAAAAAATTAACTATAAAAATATAGATATGCATTTGGTGCTTTTTTATTTAAATCATGATATTTTAGAGCAAAATAATTCTCCAATTGCTTTAAAGAGTCTTCAAGAAATCAATCGTTTAAACCATTCTAATAATATATTTTTACATATAGACTCAAGTAGAGCAGCTAGTATTTATCAAAAATATTTTGATAAAAAGATCCAAAGTTTTCCAATTCCATTACATTTTAAGATGGATATTAATAGTAAATTAACAGTAAAACAAAATAAAGAGAAAATTACTTTATCCTTTTTTGGATATGCCGATTATAAGTATGGATTTCATTTATTTTATGAAGTATATAAATACTTCTCTAATCATTTTACATATACTGTAAGAATTAATAATAAGTATACTAACCAAGAGTTTAAAGATAATATAGCTACTTTAAGGTCTGATGAGAATGTACTTTTGATAGATGAATATTTAGAAGAAGGTGAATACAGAGAATTATTTATTAAAAGTGATATAGTTATTATCCCATATTTAAATGAATATTATCCTGTACAGACATCAGGTATTTTTATTGACTCTGTCTGGATGGATAAGCTTGTAATTACAACAGTTGGTACATGGATGTCCGATCAGGTGAAGATATTAAAAAATGGATTTATTTTTAAAAACAACTGTAGTAAATCATTGATAAATAAAATTATAATTGCAGAGCAAAAAATAAACAACTTTAAAATAAAGAAAAATTGTAAAATTTTTAAAAGTAATTTTACAGTTGAAGAGATGTTTGAAAAGTTCAAGGAGAGTAGATTGTTAAATCAACACGAAGCATATAAAGATAAAAATTTTGTATTTATAGCAGAAAAAAAGAAAAATTATAATAAATTATTAGAAGTGTTAAAGCCTTTTAAAAAAAAATATGAAACTAATATTAGATCTAAACATTTGGTTTATCCTAGTTTAAGCAGTATTGAGCAGTTTGAAGATTTGTTGAATAAGTTGTTATTCTCTTTACCTGATGATGGTAATGTATCATTAGTATTTATAATTCCAAAACAATTAAACTTCTCTTCTTTTAGTGCATATAAAGAAAAATATAAATATATTTCATTTATTACAAATAGTGAAATAAAAAAATATAGAATAGGCAGTGTACTGTTAATTCATGATGTTACTTCACTAAAAGATATTGATGATTTTGATGAATTTAACGGTGTAGAAATAATTGATTCTGAATATTATTCAGATATAGAAGCGGAGACATTAAGAAATCTTTATTATAAAACGATAAATAAAGCTAAGCAAATTGAGTTCAGTGAAGTTTCAAAACATAACTTTAGAGATTTTAAACGAAAAAATAAAGATAGGGAAGAAGCTTATTGTTTTACAACTGGCCCAACTTTTGATTCTTATAAAGAATTTGATTTTTCAGCAAAATCACTAAAAGTGATTTGTAATAGTCTTGTGAAAAATGAAAAGTTCTTAAATAAGCTGGGTAGAGTAGATGCATTAACATTTGGAGATCCTGTTTTTCATTTTGGACCATCAAAATATGCACAAGAGTTTAGAAAGGATGTTTTAAAGCTTGTTGAAAAGTATTATACATATTTAGTAATTAATGAAATCAATGTTCCACTTATGTTGATGCATTATCCAGAATTAAAAGATAAAATTATAGGTATTCCTTCTCGTATAAATTTAAATTTTCCCTCTGAAGAAGACTTTTTTGTTAAGTCAACATCAAATATATTAACACTATTTATGATACCACTTGCCTCAAGTATATCAGACACTATTTTTATAATGGGAGCGGATGGTCGTCAAAATGATGAAAAATATTTTTGGAAACATAGTTCAAGCGCTCAATATGATAGTTTAATGGAGGATGCATTTAGAACACACCCATCTTTTTTTAGAGATAGAGACTATAATGATTATTATGATGAGCATTGTTCTATTTTAGAAAATTTAATATTATTTGGGGAAAAACATAGCAAAGTGTACTGTTCAATTACAGATTCATATATTCCTGCACTACATAAAAGGTTTATAGATATTAAACAGAATTTTAAGCAAGTAGAGCTAGAAATTAAAGTGAGAAGAGAAGATAATTTAAAATTTAAGGGAGCGAATACTAATATGATTAATGTTAATTATGATTTTACATTAAAAATGAATATATTATTTACATATATTAATAAATTAAAAGAAGAAAAATGTAAATTAGCTATATATGGAAATGGATTAGTTGGGCAAATTATTGCAAGAGAACTCCCAGATCAAGTTGTTGTGATTTTTGATAAAGATGTTACTGCGGAATCTGATATTGCTCAAGTCTCTCATCCATCAAATATTAAAAATTATAATTTTTCTTTGCTTGTAATCAGTGTGCTAGGACGAGAAGAAGAAATTATAAACTCTTTAGATATTGATGAAAATAGGTGTTATCAGGTCGATTTAACAAGAGAGGCACGAAGTATTAAAAGACTAGATGTTGATTCTCGAGAGAGTAAAGAAAATAATTTAAATGGTCCATTTACTCGTGATAGTAAGGTATCTCTTGATGAAACTTTACTAGTTAGCAAGTATTTTGAAAGTATGAAGCCTGGATTAATGATTGATGTAGGTGCCCATCATGGTTCTTCTTCTCGAATGTTTTTAGAAAAAGATTGGAAAGTTTATGCTTATGAACCTGATGTAAACAATCGGAAAGAATTAGATAATAATTTAATGGGATATAGTAACCTTATTATTTCAGACAAAGCTGTGTCAAATGTACAAGATGAAGAACTGGACTTTTTTACATCTGAAGAAAGTAGTGGAATAAGTGGACTATCATCATTCACAAAGGGACATAAAAAGACTGATAATGTTTTTAGCACAACACTAGAATATGAAATGAAAATAAATCATATTGTTAAAGTTGATTTTCTTAAAATTGGTACAGAGGGTTATGACCTTATGGTTCTTAAAGGTTTCCCTTGGAAGTTTAGCAAACCAACAGTGATAGAGTGTGAATTTGAAAATTCAAAGACTATCTCTTTAGGATACAATGTTATGGATATGATAAATTTTTTAATGGATAAAGGTTATACTGTATATGTTAGTGAATGGTACCCAATCGTTAGGTATGGAATCCGTCATGATTGGAAAAGATTTTTTAAATATGAAAATCAGTTAATAGACTCTTTAGGTTGGGGAAATTTGATAGCTTTTAAAGATGCTCCAGATGAAAAATTATTACTAGAAAACTTAACGAGACTTATATGAGACTAATAGCACTTTTACCAATGAAAGGCAACTCAGAACGAGTACCAAATAAAAATATGAAAAACTTTGATGGAGAACCACTATATCATGCAATCACAAAGTCACTTCTAGCATCAAAATATATAGAATCGGTAGTTATAAATACAGATAGCCAAATAATAGCTAAAGATGCCAAAGAGCTATTTTGTAATAAAATTATAATAACAGACAGACCAATGGAAATACAAGGTGATTTTGTATCCATGAATGATATTATTGCTTATGATTTAAATAAACTTGATGGTAAATATTTCATTCAAACACATAGTACTAACCCACTTTTAAGAACAGAGACTATAGACAAAGCAATAGAATTTTTTTTTGATAACTTAGAAGAGTTTGATTCTGTATTTGGCGTGACAAAAGTACAAACAAGATTTTATGATAAAGATGCAAATCCTATAAATCATAATCCAGAAGAGCTTTTGCGAACACAAGATTTAGAACCAATGTATGAAGAAAACTCTAATTTTTATATTTTTTCAAAAGAGTCTTTTAAAAACTCAGGAAATAAACGAATCGGATTAAAACCACAAATATTTGAGGTAAATAAGCTTGAAGCTGTAGATATAGATGAACCAGAAGATTTTAAACTAGCAGAACTTTTACATATACATAAGGATAACCATGAGCTTAAAACATAAATTAAAAAACAATGAACTCACACTTGGGTCATGGGTAACTATTGGTCATCCTGCTATTATAGATATTATGGCTAGTGCAGGGTTTGAATGGTTAGTTGTAGATATGGAGCATACTTCTATAGACCTAACAATGGCACATAACCTTATAGCTACTATTCAAGCTAATGGGATGAAAGCACTTGTTCGAGTTAGTAAAAATGAAGAAGTTATTATAAAACGTATACTTGATATGGGTGCTGATGGTATTGTTGTTCCAATGGTAAAGTCTTGTGAAGATGCATTAGAAGCTATTGATTATGCGAAGTATCCACCTGTTGGTAAACGTGGTGTTGGACTCTTCCGTGCTCAAAAATATGGTTTAGGATTTGATGAGTATAAAAAATGGGTTAATGATGAATTAGTAATTATAGCCCAAATAGAACACTTTGAGGCTGTTGACAACATCGAAGAGATTATTACTACTGATGGAATTGATGGTGTTATCATAGGGCCTTATGACTTGTCTGGCTCAATGGGTTATCCCGGTGAGTATGATAGAGAAGATGTTAAAGTAGGAATTCAAAAAGTACTGGATATATGTAAAGAGAATAATGTTCCATCAGGTTTTCATGTAATAGAATCAGATCCTAGTAAATTAAATGAGAGAATAGAACAAGGTTGTACCTTTTTAGCATATAGTTTAGACTTTTTCTTTTTAGGAGATGCAGCTAGAGGTGGTATGAAAAAAGTAAAAAGGTCTTTGACATGAAACTATTTGTATCGACACATCCTTTTTCTTCAACATCTGAATTACCGATGAAGCTTATTAAAGATAATAATATAGAATTGTCAGTTAATGAGCATGGAAGAAAAAATACATCTGAAGAGTTGGCAGTAGATATAAAAGATGCTGAAGTGTTAGTTGCTGGAACAGAAAAAATAACTGAAGAAGTTTTAAAAAACGCACCTAACCTAAAGCTTATCTCAAGAGTTGGAATAGGGCTTGATGGAATCGATTTTGACTTATGTGTAAAATATGGAGTGAGAGTAGCTTATACACCAGATGCACCAACTATGGCAGTAGCTGAACTCTGTGTAGCAATGATTTTAGACTTAGCTAGAAAAGTAACATATACAAATAACAATCTAAAGACCGAAGGTAGTTGGAATAGATACATGGGTACTTTACTATATGGTAAAACTGTTGGTATCTTAGGTATGGGTAGAATAGGAAAAAGTTTAATCCATCTTTTGACATCTTTTAATGTAAAGTTTAAAGTTTATGATACTGAACCTGACTTGGCTTTTGGAAAACTTTATAATGTTGCATTTGTTTCAAAAGAGAAACTTTTAAAGAGTAGTGATATAGTATCTGTCAATATACCGCTTAAGGAAGATACAAAAGATTATATATCACTAACTGAACTCAAGTTAATGCAAAAGCATGCTATATTGATAAATAGTGCTCGTGGCGGTATTATTAATGAGTCTGACTTATATATTGCACTAAAAGAAAATATCATTCATTCAGCAGCTATTGATGTTTTTGAAGTAGAACCATATTGTGGAAATCTAAAAGAGCTTGATAATTGTATATTGACTTGTCATATGGGTGCAAGTACGATAGATAGTCGAACAGATATGGAAGTTCAAGCTATTGAAGAAGCAATAAGATACAAAAACAATCAACCCTTAAAAAATGAGGTATTTTCAAATGCATAATAGAAAAGTAGTAGTCTTTGGTGGAAATGGGTTTCTTGGAAGTTATTTAGTTGAAGAGTTAATTGCTCAAGGTTATGATGTAATTTCAGCCGATTTAAAAGAGTCTAAATATGTAGATAATAAATATTTTAGAGAGTGTGATATTTTAGATATTGATTCTGTAAATAAACTTCTTCAAGGAGTGGAAATTGTCTATAATTTAGCTGGTTATGCAAGCCTAGATGATTCAATATCTAATCCAATGCAGGCAATAGAACTAAATGTAATGGGAAATCTAAATATATTAGAAGCCTGCACAGAGAATAATGTTAAAAGATTTGTTTACGCAAGTAGTGCCTATGCTATGAGTGATAAAGGTTCTTTTTATGGCATAAGTAAATTAACATCTGAAAAAATTACAGAAGAATATTATAAAAAATTTGGTTTAGAGTTCACAATAGTAAGATATGGTTCTGTGTATGGTGAAAGAGATTATCAGAACAACTATATATATAATTTACTTAAAAAATCCGTAGCTACTGGAGAGATTAACCATAGCGGTGATGGTGAAGAAATAAGAGAATATATTCATGCTGCAGATGTTGCTAAGTTAGCAGTTGATATTATAAAGTCTGATGAATTTATAAATGAGCATATCATTTTAACTGGTGTTGAGAGAATGCAGAGAAAAGAACTCTTTGCGATGGTAAATGAGATTTTAGGAGATAAGTTAACTATTAAACTAAGTGATGATGGATATCACGACCATTATAAAACTACACCATACTCTTTTCACCCCACAAGAAGTAAAAAGTTAGTAGCCAATCCATATATAGACATGGGTCAGGGACTAATAGAGTGTTTAAAAGATATAGAGGCTAATAGTAGTGAAACAATCTAAATTAGCTTACTTCTCTTATATACTAGATGAGAATACCCCAACATATGGAAATAGAAGTAAATTAACATCTGAAAAAAAATCAAATATTTCAAATGGTGATATAGCTAATGACAGCACTATAAATACAACAGTTCACATAGGTACTCATATTGACATGCCCTACCATTTTTTTGAAGATGGACAGACCATAGAAGATTTTGATATTGATTATTTTAGATTTGAGAATATATTATTTGTTGATATGCTTCCTGATGAAACTATAGTTAAAGATGATTTAATATCAAGACTAAAAAAAGTAGATAAGAAAAATAGTTATGATATGCTGATAGTTAAAACTGGTATTTGTCATAGAAGAGATCAAGATGAATTTTGGAAGAATAATTATGGTTTTGACCCTAGTATAGCAGAGTATTTAAGAATAGAATTTTCAAATATCAGAGTGATTGGATTTGATAGTATTTCAGTATCTAGCTTTGCAAATAGAATGTTAGGTAGAGAATCCCATAAAGCTTTTTTAAATCCTATTAAACCAATACTTTTATTAGAAGATATGGATCTAACTCAATTAACTAAATTATCGAAAATCTACAGATTAGATATAGCCGCACTTAGAGTGGCAAAATGTGATGGACTGCCTTGTACTATTCTAGCAGAGATTAAAATATAATGCAAAATAATTTAGTCTCAATTATTACAGTAACATATAATGCCAATAATTTTATCAGAGAGACTATTCAAAGTGTTATTTCACAATCATACTCAAATATTGAGTATATAATTATTGATGGAAACTCAAGCGATAATACCGTCTCAATAATCAAAGAGTTTAAATCTAAAATAACTTTTTTCAAAAGTGAACCGGATAATGGTATTTTTGATGCAATGAATAAAGCAGTGCAACAAGCAAAGGGTACTTGGGTGAACTTTATGAATGCTGGTGATAGCTTTTGTCATAAAGATAGTGTACTTGATGTTGTTAATGCCATTGGTGAAAATCTTGATATTGTTTGCGGAGATAATTATCTTATACACGAGAATGGAAATAAAGTTTACAGTAAAGCACCTGGTTTAAAAAATATATGGAACTCTACAATTCCGTGTAATCATCAAAGTATGTTTATAAAAAGGTCATTACTTCTGGAATCTCCTTTTAATTTAAATTATGATGTTGCAGCAGATTATGATTTTATTGTAAAGCAATATGTAAATAATATATATTTTCAATTTCTTGATTTTCCAATTTGCAACTTTCTAACAGGGGGGATGTCACAACAAAACTCTATTAAACTTCAAATAGAATCATTAATGATTATGTCAAAATATGCTCCAAGCCTAGCTCAGAATATATCTAAAAATATACATTTAAGTCGTTTATCCTCTCTTCTGGAAACAGAGTCAAAACATGAAACTTTCTTATATCAAATGAATAAACTTGTTTCAGATCTTAAGTATCTTGAAAGTCAAAATAAAAAAATTATTATTTATGGAGCTAGCAGTATAGGTAGAATGATTGCTAGGAGTGTTCCTTGTATAGTTGATAGTTTTGTTGATAGAGGTGAAATAGGTGATAGTATAGATAGTGTTCCTGTTCTAAAACCGGAAAATATAAAGCATAAAATATATGATTATATTGTTATATCTCTTCTTGGTAGAGAAAAAGAGATTACTGAATATTTAGTTGATGAATGTAATATTTCTAAAGAGAAAATCTATCTTTTGGAAATTTAATTTATCTCCAATATATCATTATAAAAATTAATAATTTTTAACTTTTTATTTTGAGAATTTTCTACTATTATTTTAGTAATTTCAACAGCAAAAACAACGCTAGATACAACGATATAGTCACCATCTTTAAATTTTGTATTTACAATATTTTGAACTCTAAATCCATGAAAATCAAAATCAGCTATGCTCGCTTTTGAATCAAGTAGCTTTTTTATTTTTATATTTTTTTGCTTTAAGTGAGGTAGTAACTCTTTAAAGAGTTCACCTGCTCCGTAGACATATATCTCTTGGATTGTTATATCGTTATCAAGTAGTTCTAATATTTTGCTCACTGAGTCACTGTTGATACCCTTTGTAGCCATTGATTTGATATTTTGGATATAAGTATCATCTAGTTGGGTTATTGTGCCTTGAACCCAAGGTATCTCATTTATTTTAAAACTTGGACTTAGACTATTTTTGTAAAAAGATTTTTCAAGACCAATTTCTTTAATCATATTTAGATTTTGTTTTGAAACTATTTTAATGGGTTTAGCATCATCATAGTTTTCATCACGATAAAGATTTCCAAGAACTGAGGCCTCTTGTATAGTTGGAACTTCTATCAATCTTGCCATCATTAAAAGAAGCTCTTTTTTTGAATAAAGATTCTCTTTTAGCCTGTATTTTTTAGCTATTTTAAAAAATGAGTCTACACCCTTTTGGAAAGCTGTTAGTTTTGTTCTATTTAAATGAAGGCTTCTATTATTTGTGTGTGTGATAGCTTCTATGGACTTTTTATGCTTTGAATAATATAGAGTAGTCTCATTTAAACCATTAAATAGTATTTCAATAAACTCATGATTTCTTCTTATGAGTTCTATCTCTTTATTGTTAGTCGCGCTGTACTCTAAAAAAGAGAAGAGTTTACTATCTTGCATTTTTTGTTTAGCCCCACTATGAGAGTAGAAAAGTACATTTAAGTGGACATTCTTTTGAGTTTCTAAGATATCTTCCATATTCTTTAAAATAGAGCCAGTACCACCAAAATCTATACTTATAGAGTTCTCTTTATAGTTTTTCTGCTTCATATATTTTTTAAAATATTTCTTCTCTTTAACAGAGTTACTTTTAATTTCATCAAGTCTATTCTTGATATCTAGAGATATTAAGTCTAATATGATTGCTTGGTCTTTTAAAAATTCATAAGAAATATTTTTAAGGGTACTATTTTTAATTTTCAGCCTAAATAAGTCATAAAATCCTTGAACAGTTAGTTCTCTATATGTATAAAAATTAAAATTACCATTTTGCATATTTTCTATATCAATTAATGGTAAAAAAGTAGACTTCCTTGAAGCATAAATTAAATTAACATCTAGATTCTTATTAACTTTAGAGAGATATTTTTTAAAAATCTTTCCTTCTCTCATCACTGAGTTGATTTGAGAGATATTATTTTGTTTTGCGAGAGTATTTACCCAGTGTGAAAATTCCCATAAAACAGGGCCAAAGAGTAGAGCTCC
Source organism: Campylobacterales bacterium (assembly GCA_027064245.1). Taxonomy (GTDB): domain Bacteria; phylum Campylobacterota; class Campylobacteria; order Campylobacterales; family Arcobacteraceae; genus JAIOSF01. The sequence continues at coordinate 3,935 of JAMOPZ010000424.1, read as the reverse complement.
TAAATTAAAAAGAACTTTTTCATCTTCCTTGATATAAGGATTTGATAGTGAAGCTTGAACTCGATAATTATGATTTTTATTTAAAAATGGAATGTATGAACTTTCCAAATCAAATAGATTTTTTATATATGTGTCACAACCATAATAAAGAGTATGTATACCCTTTTGCTCTGCCATCTGTATATCTGAGTAGGCATTATCCCCTATATGAAGAAGTTCATTTGGTTTTATCTGTAGGTCTTGAAGTACCTTCGGATACAGATTTCCAGTTGCTTTTGTAAGTTGATGTGTATTTGATATGTAGATATCTGAAATCAGTTTCTTGTTTTTTAATTTTGAAAGAACAAGAAGCTTTATCTCCTTAAAAGAGAAATAAGTGTCAGAAATTAGAATAATCTTTTTATTATGTTTGTGGGCTAGTTTAATCCATTTTTGTATTTGAAGGTTTATATATAGATTTTTGTATTCAACCTCTAGTTCAAGTTGTATAATTTTTTTCTTCTGATATTTATCTAGGGGGAGTTGATCATAAATTAAAGTAAGAGTGACATCCTCATTTTTTGAGTTTAATTCCCTAGCTCTCTTTTCAGCAAATACTCTTGCTGAAACAAAATTATCTCTAGTAAAAAATATATTTTTAACAAAGCTCTTTTTAGTAACTTTATTGAAAATATCACTACTTTTTTTAACTTTCCTAAATGCAAGTGTTTCAAATATATCAAAAGAAACAACTTTAATATTAGGATTTTTTAAAAGGAGTAGATACTTTTTATATTTGTTCAATCAAAGCCTTCATCCACTGATGATTATTCCTAAAGTGAGGTGCAGACACAAAGTGTCCATCAACAACTACATCTTCTTCAACATAGTTACATCCAGAGTTGATTAAATCATCTTTCATCCCTTTGTAACAAGTCGCAGTTTTACCTCTCATAATACCAGCAGAGATAGCTATCCAACTCCCATGACAAGTTGTAGCGATAAGTTTTTTTTGTTCGTCCATCTCTTTTATGAACTCTAAAACCTCTGTAACTTGCCTTACTCTATCTGGTCCTTCATGTCCACCAGGTAAAATAACTATCTCAAAATCATCTACATTGAGTTCTTTACATGTAAGCGTTGGTTCAGCAATCTGCCCTATCTTTCCTTTCACTGGTTTATCTCCAGCAATAGCAACTTCTACATGTATATCTTCTTCTTGAAGTCTATAGTACGGATATGTAAATTCACTGTCTTCAAATCCTTGACCTACAATTATTACGGCTTTCATTATTGGTTGACCTTTTACTTAAATTTTTATATTGTTTTGTCGTATTTCATTATATAGTAAATCGTCTTTTGTATTAAAATTTACTATATCTATTTTATAATCAAAATTAATTCTAGTAAGTATCGTTAAAAATAAAGATTTCTTTTTTCTAAAATCTTGTTTTGATAGATGTGTATCAATTGCTAAATCAATATCACCACCTTTTTTATTGTCATCTGTTCTGCTTCCAAAGAGATAAATATTTACTTCACCAAAGCTTTTTTGTGTTGCATTTTTTAGTATATCAATGACTCTTTTTGACAATCTCATTAAAGGTACTTTTTAAAGAAACTTAATGAATTTAAATAATAACTTTCAAGCTGTTCAAAACTATCTATACAATATTTTAAATCATTTAATGCTTCTTGTAGCTCTTCAGGGTAGTCATGTTCAAGTTCATTTCTAACTTCTCTTAATTCTATCCAATTTTCAAGACTATCAATAATATTTTCTTTTTCGATATTTGATAATACTTCACTCATTTTAGTATTGTTAATTCCTGCAATATCTAAGAGAAGTGAAAATATTTTTGCTCCTAAAAAATCTTGAATAGATGCAAATCTTTTAAGATAAGCATCTAAAATAGCTCTTTTTTCAGGTTTTAAAGTATTAAAAGTAAATTGATCATAAATGTTGTCTTCTTTTAATAAATTATCTATTAAATTTTTATATTCTTTGAGTGCAATATAATGTTTTTCTAATTTATTAAATCGTTTTTTAAGAATTTCTTTCTTATTCATGAAATTATTCCCCCTTAATTTATCAACTATTTATTATTATTATATCCTAATGATTTGAAATTATTAACACCAGTGTATTAAGAGAAATATAATTTTCTACAATATCCTTAAGTTTAAATATTTTACCACAATATAAAGAATCTGATAAGATAGTTATAACTGAGTTGTTATTATATAAATTGAGTTGATTTATATTTGAGATATTTAATAAATCTATTTGTGTATTATTTATCAGAGTACTAGTATTATTTGAAAGGTTTAAAGTTAGATTTGCTTTATTAGAATAATTTTCTTTAGATTCATACTCTTTGCCTTGTCGTCCATAAGTATCGTTTATTCTTACCAAATCAAACTTATTTACTGGGGTTTCTATCTCTAATATAAATGAGCCTTCTGTGGAAATAGACTGTGTTTGATGGAATATCTTTTTATTTAAAGATACTCCATCTAATGTATTTAGCTTATGACTTTCATTTAAGGTATTGCAAGATACATCACCATCTAAACAGACAAGAGAAGTATCTTTTTTAGGATGACAATGCATAGAAGTGTTTTCCATATATTTTATGTTTAAAACCCAAATTGCACAAAACTCATTTTCAAAAAGAAGATACTCACTTCCCCATGGTTTTTTTACAAGTAAATCTGTAAAGTTTATGTCACAAATCAGATTTTGATAATTTAAATTATTAAGAGCATTTTTATCTTGAGTTGATATATCTGTAATATATTTTATACTTTTACTCATGAGCAGTTTCTATCTTTATAAGTTCTTGAGCTTTTAAAAGATTTTTTTGAGCTATTTTTAGAGAATTTCCTGTAGCAATTATATAAATAATTCTAGCAGCACAGTCTATATACTCACGAATATCATCACCAATCTTTTTAAAACAAATAATCTCTTCTATACCCTCTATCCTCTTAGCTTCTTCAATACCAGATATGCTAAGTATCTTTCCACTCTTTGGCCAAACAGAGCCAGTAACACCAAATTTATTTAAATTATCTTTTAAAAGCTCCGGATTAAATCTCTTACCAATAGCAGTTAGTATCGCTGCTTTTAAAATATTTTTACCAGTAGAGTGTGGAACTAAATACTGACAATCAAAACCACCAGAATGTCTAACGGTTAGTTCAATTATTCTTGGTCCATTTTTAGTGTAAATTGTGTCAAGTTTAACGGCTCCAGTTTCTATATTTAAGTCTTGCGCTATATTTTTTGCTAGTTTATATAACTCTTGTTGCTTTTTTTCATCAAGTTGAGATGGATGAATTAATCCAGTTTCAATCGGATACCCATTTTCAAATGTAAAATTTCTATCAGTGATAAAGCCATTGTGAAACTCTCCATCTATATCAACTAAACACTCAACAGTTTGCTCTTTTCCTATCCACATCTCTTCAAGAAGTAAAAGTTTATATTTACTAAATTTATCTTCTACAAATTCTTTTAATTCACTAGAATTTTCATTAAAAATTTTCATATCCCTACTGCCACAATTATTAGTAGGTTTTACAATTAACGGATAAGGCATATTTTTTAAAATCTCATCTATTGAAGATATATTATTTTCATCAATTATTTTAAATGTTGGAGTTGGATAATTTAACTCTTTTAATTTTTTTCTAAATTGTTCTTTATTTTTTACAAGTAGCGCAGTTTTTAATGATACACCTTTCAGTCCTAGATATTCATTTAACTCAGCCATAGTCTCTGGCACATCTATCCCAGCTGCTAAGACACCAATAATATTTAAATTATGCTTATTTATATAATCTATATGAGCCTGAGTATCAAATATATCAATATGAGCAAAAATATCTGTAATATCTCTAGCAGCACACTTGTCATTAAAATCACTAACAATAGTTTTAAGACCGAGTTT
>JAMOPZ010000423.1 GCA_027064245.1 Campylobacterales bacterium | reverse complement strand
AAAATTTAAAGGCTTGTGTGTTTGAAAAAATATTCTATTACTATTTATATTTGTATTGTCTGTATTGTTTATCAATTTTTACTCTTTATTATTGGTTGAGATGGTGGTTGAAATAGCTCTATGGCTGTTTTTACCATCTTTGAATTTAAGATATCCTCCATCTTTAGATCAACTTGAGATAAAGATGGATTTTTAGTATCGCACATTGAAGATACACAACTAGAACTTTGATTTAACTCTAGGTCTTCGATCATAGAACCTACTTGTGGTGATGATTGGTCTAATGGGGTATTAAAAACAGTAGCTTTAATTACCCTGGCCATCTCCTTTGTGGGTTCTTTTTGAATTTTATTAAATTCAATCTCTATAGTATCACCATAAGTCTCTTCTATAAGTTGTTTTATATATGAAAAATTTTTATAAAGTGATTTTTTACAATCACCTGTTGCTGTACTATCTATTTTTAATATATTGTTTATATGTGAGTGAAAATGAAAGCTTTTTTCAAAACACTTTCCTAAATCATAATTTTTATTATAAATATTACTAATTAATTTGTTAAATAATATATTTGCAGTATCCTCTTTTATTGGTTGTGTTTGTGTTTGAGGTTGAGGTTGAGGTTGAGGTTGAGGTTGAGATGGTGGTTCTTGAAGATTTTGTGTATTTGTTATTTGTTTTATTGGCTTTTGTGTGTCTATATTAGATACTATAGAAGTTACCACCTCTTTTTGTTGTATTTGTTCTATTACTTCATCTATAGTTTTTAAACTAACTGCTTCTACCATTTTAGATAGTGTGAGTATAAGTACAAAACCATTGTCACTATTAAGATTTAATAATTGTTTTGCATCTGCAATAATTCTATAAAATCTATCAAAAAGATAAAGATCAAATTTTACATGTTTTTCTAACATTTTTTGCTTAAGATATATAGCAATCTCATCTAAAACTTGACCTGTTTCATAACTTTGTAAAGAATCTAAAAGCTCTCTTATATCACCTTTTTGTAGTATTAAATCAAACATATTATCTAAAAAAGTTGGATCTATCATACCTAACATATCTGTTACAGTTGTAGCTGTAATTGTCCCTTTTGAGTATATAATAGCTTGATCTAACAGTGTTAAAGTATCTCTTAGACTTCCGTTTCCACTTCTTGTTAACATCTCTAAAGCTTCTGTTTCAAAAGAGATATTTTCGATATTAAGTATATGACTTAAATGGTGTATAATATTTTGATCTGATATTCTTTTAAATCTAAAATGTTGTGTACGACTTAAAATAGTTGCAGGAAGTTTTAAAGGATCGGTAGTTGCTAATATAAATTTTACAAAATTTGGTGGTTCTTCTAATGTTTTTAAAAGTGCATTAAAAGCTTGAGTTGTTAACATATGTACTTCATCTATTATAAATACTTTATATTTTGCACTTGTTGGTTTATATTTTGTATGTTCTATTAAATCTTTTATATCATCTATTCCACGATTAGATGCTGCATCCATCTCTATAATATCTAAGTGTCTATTGTTATTTGCTGCTATACATCCAGCACAAACTTCACAAGGCTTTGATGTAGGAGCTTGATCACATACTAATGCTTTTGCCATAATTCTAGCAGTTGATGTTTTTCCACTACCTCTTAAACCACTTAAAAGATATGCATGAGATAGTCTATTTGTATCTAATGCTAAAGATAGTGTCAAAGATATTGTATCTTGTCCTATAAGATCTTCAAATCTTTTTGGTCTATACTTTAAAGCTAAGACTTCCCTTGCACTATTCATATGTAAACTCCTATAAAATAAAAATGATTATACTATAAAAATGATAAATAATACCCGTGAGATATTAATATTGATATTTTTTTAAATAGATTATATTGAAAGTTATTGTTATAGACTTGAAAATTCAAGTCTATAAAAAATTATTTAGATAAAACTTCTTTTACAGCTTTACCAATTTCAGCTGGACTTATAACTACTTTAACTCCAGCAGCTTCTAATGCATCCATTTTTTCTTTTGCTGTTCCAGCACTTCCTGAAATAATTGCTCCAGCATGACCCATTCTTTTTCCCTTAGGTGCAGTTTGACCTGCTATAAATGCAACAACTGGTTTAGTGATTTGTTCTTTTATAAGCTTAGCAGCTTGAATTTCTAGATCTCCACCAATTTCACCTATCATTACAATAGCTTCAGTTTCAGGATCTGCTTCAAACATTGGTAATAGTTGTTTATATGAAAGTCCAATTATAGGATCTCCACCAATACCAACAGCAGTTGTAATACCAAAACCTTCATTACATACTTGATTTGCACCTTCGTATGTTAATGTTCCAGATTTAGATATAAGTCCTACATTTCCTTTTTTAAAGATAGCTCCAGGCATAATACCTATTTTACATTCTTCAGCTGTAATGATTCCTGGACAGTTTGGTCCTATAGTTTTCATTCCCATTTTTACAGCACATGCTTTCGCAGCTTGCATATCTCGTACTGGTGCACCTTCAGTGATAATAACTGCAAGTTCAATACCAGCCATAGCTGCTTCCATAACTGCATCTCCAACAAAAGCAGGTGGAACAAATATCATAGATACTGTTGCTCCTGTATTTGCTACAGCTTCTTTTACAGTATTAAATACAGGTTTCCCAAGATGCTCTTGACCACCTTTGTTTGGTGTAACTCCACCTACAATATTTGTTCCATACGCTAAACATTGTTCAGCATGAAAAGTTCCCTCTTTACCTGTGAAACCTTGAACTATAACTTTTGTATCTTTGTTTATTAAAATTGACATCTATTTTTTCTCCTTATTGAGCAGCAGCAGCTTCAACTGCTTTTTTTGCACCATCACCTAAATCTGTTGCACTAATAACATTTGCGATACCTGCTTGATCTAAGATTACAGCAGCTTCTTGTGCATTTGTACCATCAAGTCTTACAACAACAGGTACATGAACATCTACTAATTTTGTAGCTTCTAAAATACCATTTGCAATTCTATCACATCTTACAATTCCACCAAAGATATTTACAAAAATAGCTTTTACTTTTGGATTTTTAAGAATTATCTCAAAACCTTTTGCAACAGTTTGTGCATTTGCACTTCCACCAACATCTAAAAAGTTTGCAGGTGTTCCACCCATATAATTAATAGTATCCATAGTACCCATAGCAAGACCAGCACCATTTACCATACAACCAATTTCACCATCTAAAGCGATATAAGAAAGACCATATTGACTAGCTTCTCTCTCATCTTCATCCTCTTCTGTGATATCTCTCATAGCTTCAATATCTGGATGTCTTCCTAAAGCTGAATCATCAAATCCCATCTTACCATCAAGAGCTATAAAATCACCACTACCTGTTTTTATAAGAGGATTTATCTCTATCATCTCTGCATCATTTTCCATATAAACTGTATATAATGCTTTTGCAAATTTAATCATTTTAGCTTGTTCTGCTTTATCTGTGATACCTAGTCCAAATACTAGTTCTCTACCATGATATCCTTGAAAACCAAATGCAGGATCAACAGCAACTTTGATAATTTTTTCTGGAGTTTTTTCAGCAACTGTTTCTATATCCATACCACCTTCAGTAGAAGCCATAATTATTGGCATCTCAGCTGCTCTATCTAATACAACTGATAGATATAATTCATCTTTAATATCAGCACCCTCTTCAATATAAACTTTTTGTACAAGTTTACCTTCAGGTCCTGTTTGGTGAGTAACTAGAGTCATACCTAAAATCTCATCAGCTAGAGTTTTTACTTCATCTAAAGATTTAGCAAGTTTTACTCCACCTCCTAGTCCTCTTCCTCCTGCGTGAATTTGAGCTTTAACAACCCAAATATTTCCACCTAACTTTTTAGCATTTTCTACAGCCTCTTCAGGTGTATTAGCTATGATACCTCTTGGTGTTGGTACATTGTATTTAGCAAAAATCTGTTTCGCTTGATATTCATGAATATTCATATCTTCCCCTATTAAATTTTTTTGATTTACTTATTGTAACACACTAGGATTAAATTTTATTAGAAATAGAGATATTTTAAAAATGATATAAAAAAATGTTTAGTTTTTACACACTTATAAGATATAGGTACTTATTTAAATAGTAACTTGACCATCAATAGCTTTAGATAGTGAAAGTAGATCAATATTTTCCAAGCTTACCCCTGTTGGTACACCTTGTGCTATTTTTGTAAAAGATATATTAAACTCTTTTAATCTATCCTCTATATATAAGATAAAAGCATCATTTGCCAAGCTAGGTGTTATAGCAAAAAGTATATTTTTGATCTCTCTTTTTTTTATCACTTTAATTAGATTGTCTATAATTGTATCATCTAAAGTTTCTATTACAAAATATTTTCCATTAAATTGGCGTGATTCTTCTATATTGAATATATCTTTTGCACTTTGTACTATAGCTAAAGTTGTATTATCTCTATCATAGTCTAAGCATATCTCACATACTTCACTTTCACTCATAGCAAAACACTCTTTGCAAAATGTTATACCTTTAATAGCAGTTTCTATACTATGAGATAATTTCATACCTACATAACTATTTTGTGTTACTATATGATATGCTAATCTAATAGCAGATTTTTTTCCAATAGTAGGAAGCATCTCAAAAGCCTCAACAAGATCATTAAATTTTTCTAACCCTTTATTCATAAATGTAATTTACCGTTATTAAACTTAAGTATTACTGATTTTTAGTCTATATATAATATAATGCTATTATGACAGAATTAAATATGAAAATAGAAGAATTAATGCAAAAAGGTGCTAGTGATTTTGAAGTAGCAAAAGTTATTAAAATAAGAGTTAAAGAATATTTAAACTCTTTGGATGAGATTTTTGAGCAAACTAGTGGAAAAGATTTTTTTGTAAAACATACAAAAATGATTGATAAATTTATAAAAATAATTTATCAATATATACTTAGAAAACACTTTGGTATTTATATCCCAATAAGTAATTCTATCCCTATTATTATTGTAGCACTTGGTAGTTATGGAAGAGAACAATTATGTGTATATAGTGATATTGATATTATGCTATTGTATGAAAATGTAAGCGGATTTAATATAACACCAATAATAGAAGAGTTTATGATACTTTCTTGGGATAGTGGATTAAAATTAGGAAGTAGGGTACATACATTAGATGATATTAATAATAGTGTCAATAGTGATATTACAATAAAAACTGCAATACTTGAATCAAGATTAATCTATGGATCAAAGCATCTTTGGTATAAATTTAATATATCTTTGCAAACTATTAAAGAGTATAATAAGAAAGAATTTGTATTAGAAAAACTAATAGAACATAAAAAACGACTTGAAAAATATCCATTAAATATGCAACCAAATATAAAAGATGGTTATGGAGGTATGAGAGAATCAAATACACTGTTTTGGTTAGCTACAATATCATTTGATATATCTAATAATAAAGAATTAATAGGAGTATTATTTAATGACATAGAATATAAGAAGTATAGGACATCACTTGAGTATATTTTTAAAATCCGTAATGCTTTACATTTAATATCAAAGAAAAAGCAAGATACAGTTTTGTTTGAATTACTGCCAGAACTTAGTAAAAAACTAGGATTTATATCTAAAAATAAAATACCAGCAGAACGATTATGTAGTTCAAAAATTTTTGAAGCATTGCATAATATTCATTTTTTTACAGCTATTATGATAAAAAAAATTACTAGAATATATATATTTGAAAAACAAAATATATCTTTATTATTTAAAAAAAGAATTGAAAAAAATATATATATTTGTAACAATAAAGTATATAGTTCATATTACAATTCTCCAAAAAAACTAAGTAGTTTTTTAAAAGAGATTTTGCTATTACCAAATAGTATTAAAGAGTTTGATATCTCATATATATATTATGCTTCAAAAACTATTGTATCTCAAAAACAAACACAAAATATAAGAAATCTTATATCATTAATATTACAAAAAGAGAATCTTTATTTGTTAATAGATCTTCTTTATAAATCTATGCTTTTACAGCAAATTATTCCTATATTTAAAAAAGTTATTAATCAACCTCAATTTGATGGATACCATAAGCATCCTGTAGATATACATATAATAAATGCTTTGTATTTTATAGATAATATAGGTGATGTTTTTATAAAAAATATCTTTGATAATCTAACTATAAAACAAAAAATAATTTTACGATTAGCAGTATTATTTCATGATATTGGTAAAGGTAGAAGTAAAGATCATCATATAGCAGGGGCTAAGTTATTTAAAAAATTTATTAGTTCATTGTATATAGAAGATTATATAATACAAAATGTTTTTATTATTATAAAATATCATAATATTATGAGTAAAGTTGCCCAAACAGAAGATATCTATGAGCAAAATACAATATTATCTTTTAGTGGTATGATACCATCTAAAGAGTTATTAGATATTTTAATAGTTTTAACATATGCAGATATTAATTCTGTAGATAGTAAGTTTTATAAAAGTTCAACATCTTCACTATTAAAAGAGTTATATCTTCAAACATTACCTGCTTATGACAATGTAGAGCTTTTAACAGTAAGTAAAAGACGAACATCAAAAGAAAATACAATTAAATCAAATAAACTATTTATAGAACAAAAAAGAGTATTGCAAAAAAAGATTTTAGGTATAAAATCAAATCAAATATTTTTAAAATACAAAGCATTAGATATAATTAAGATATCTATACGGGCAAAAGAGACAAACAATTGGACATACAAGATATATAACGATACAAATTTAAAGATTAGTATTATAAGAAAAATACCACTTAATTTAGGTTTTTTATTGGGTAAATTAAATTTTTTTAATATTAATAAATTAGGAATATATATGCTTTTTGATGATAAAAAGTTTTTTGAAATAGAGTTTGATGAAAAAGCAAATCAAGATGATATATCATTTATAGAATATATTATAAATGAAGCTTTTGATATGACAAAAGATATTAAGATAAAAAAACCATTTATAAATAGAAGTGAAATAGAGATAAACTGTAACCATACAGATGAATTAGCTATGTTAAAAATAGATGTAAAAGATCAAAAAGGGCTTTTTAGTTATATAGCAAAGATTTTAGATGATTTTAATATTGAGATAAACAGTGCAAAGATACAATCACATAATAAACGAGCAAAAGATATGCTTCTTATAGATAAAAATGGATTTTTCT
>JAMOPZ010000422.1 GCA_027064245.1 Campylobacterales bacterium | reverse complement strand
CAACTTTACTTCGTACCTCTTGAATCTTTTTTACATCATCTTCAAGCTTAATACCACCTACAAAAAGTTCACCCTCTTGAAATGTTTCTAGATAATTCATACATCTAGTCACTGTTGACTTACCACTACCACTTGGTCCACATATTACTATAATCTCACCTTTTTTTACATTTAGGTTGATATCTTTTAGTACATGAAAATCCCCATACCATTTGTTTAAATTTTTTATTTCTATTATATTATCCATTTTTTTCCTCTATCTATGATCTGTATTAAATCGTTTTTCTAAAGTCATACTATATCTTGACATACTATAACAAAAAATTAAATATAGTAGTGTTACAAACACATACCCCTCTGTTTCCATACCTAGCCAGTTTGAATCATTAGCACTTAAGTGTACCATAGACAATAGATCAAACAATCCTATAATCATAACTAATGATGTATCTTTAAATAGCTCAATTGAGATACCTACTAAATTTGGAATTGCCACTTTTAAAGCTTGTGGTAAAATTACCATTATCATCTTTTGCCAATAGCTAAGCCCTAGAGAATCTGCTGCTTCATATTGACCTTTAGGAATAGCTTGTAAGCCACCTCTTATAGCTTCTGATACAAATGCTGATTCTACCATTGTTATTACTATTAATGCTCTTAAAAGTTTATCTACTTCAACACCCTCTTGAAAAAATAAAGGTAATAAAACAGATCCCATAAACAACATAGTAATTAAAGGAACACCCCTAATAAACTCAATATAAACTACACTAATATTTTTTATAATTGGCAGTTTTGATTGTCTTCCAAAAGCTAAAATAATACCAATAGGAATAGACAATGAAATACCAACAAATGATATCACAAGAGTAAGTAATAATCCTCCCCATTTACTAGTAGCAACCTCTGCTAAACCAAACATACCACCTTTTATTAAAATAAATCCAATAACAGGATATAGTAAAAAAAGAAAGATTTTTTGTACAATTGTTTTTGTTCCATATTTAAATAATCCTATTATAACAATAGTTACAAAAACCAATATTTTAAGTCGATATACCTCACTAGATGGATAAAAACCATACATAAACATACTAAATTTTTCTTTTATAAAGATCCAATTTGCACCACTACCTACAGCATCTATTTTTGTAGTTCCACTAAAAGATGCATTAATAAATGCCCAATCTAAAAAAGGTGGTATAATTTTTATTAAAATAAACAATATTAAAAATGTTACTATAATATCACTAGGTTTATAAAATAGATTCTCTTTTAACCAATGCATGGGACCTTTTAAATTTTCAGGAGCAGGTCGTGTTTGCTTCTCTTCATAAACTGCCATTATCTCTCCTTTATTGCTAATTTTTTATTTACAATATTTAAAATAAATGATACAAATAAGCTAATTGTAAGATAAACAGCCATTGTAATTGCTATAATCTCTATTGCCTGACCTGTTTGATTAAGTACAGTTCCACTAAATACAGTTACAAGTTCAGGATAACCTATAGCAGTAGCTAAACTTGAATTTTTAATTAAATTTAAAAATTGACCTAAAATAGGTGGAATTGCTATTCTAATAGCTTGAGGTAAAACAATAAATTTTAACGATTGATAAGGTGTTAATCCAAGTGATGCAGCAGCCTCTTTTTGCCCTTTTTGTACAGCTTCTATACCACTTCGTACAGCTTCTGCTACTAAAGATGCAGTATAAACACTAAGTGCAAAAGTAAGTGCTAAAAACTCAGGAGAATAACTCATACCACCTCTAAAATTAAATCCCCTTAAAACAGGATTATCAAAGCTAATAGGTGATCCTACTATAAAATAAGTAATCAAAGGTAAAAGTATCAAAATAGCAATACTAGTAATTAATACCGGAAACTCTTGTCCTGTTTCATAAAATCTATTTACAGCCCATTTTTTCAGATATATTACAAGTGTTATTGCTAAAACAAATGCTATAATAACAAATGTAAAATTTGATTCAAATACAGGTTTTGGTATATAAAATCCACGATTGTTTAAGAACATCGATGATGCTAACTGAATACTTTGTTTTGGTGACGGAAGTGCAGCTAAAACTACATTGTACCAAAAAAGTATTTGTAATAATAATGGGATGTTTCTAAAAAACTCTACATAAAATAACGATAATTTTGCTATTAAAAAGTTTTTAGACAATCTTCCAACACCTACTAAAACACCAATAATAGAGGCAAAAAATATCCCTACAAAAGATACATAAATAGTATTTGTTAAACCTACTAAAAATGCTCTAAAATATGTTGAATCTTCACTATATGCTATAGGTGATTCACTTATACCAAATCCCGCTTTATCACTAAAAAAACCTAACCCTGTAGTGATACCTCTTATTTCTATATTATGTTGTAAGTTTGACATAATATGCCATATAAATAATACTAAACCTATAACAACAAGAAGCTGGGACATAATATCACGAAATCTTTTATTGTATAAAATTGACATATAAAAACCTTTTTTTGATTGTATTTTAAAAATAATATTAAATACTAAATATTATAATCTAAAACTTAATATTTAACATAAAAAAAAGTGACAAAATGTCACTTTTTTAATTAACTAGATTTTATCTAAAAGGAGGAGAGTATTGAAGTCCACCATCTGTCCATAGAGCATTTAATCCTCTATTAATTTTTAATGGAGAATCCATACCCACATTTCTTTTAAATGACTCACCATAGTTACCAACTTGTTTGATAATATTATATGCCCATTTTTTATCTATATGTAAATTTTTACCAAGATTTCCCTCAACACCTAAAAGTCTTTTTACTTCAGGTTTTTTAGTAGTTTTAGCCATAGTATCAACATTTTTTGATGTTATACCAAACTCTTCTGCAGTTTTAAGTGCATTTAATGACCATTTTACTATATTAAACCACTCATCATCACCTTGTCTTACTAGTGGACCTAAAGGTTCTTTAGAGATAATTTCTGGTAAAACTTTATAATTTTTTGGTGTTGCTAATTGAGTTCTAATTGCATAAAGTTGAGATGCATCACTTGTAATAAGATCACATCTTCCTGCTTCAAAACCTTTTCTTACTTGATCTGCTGTATCATAAGTAATTGGTCTATATTTCATACCATTTACTTTAAAATACTCAGCAAGATTTAACTCTGTTGTAGTTCCAGCTGTAATACATACAGAAGCTCCATCTAACTCTTTTGCACTATTTACACCTAAATTTTTTGATACAAGAAAACCTTGACCATCATAGTAGTTAACTCCTGCAAAATTTACACCTAAAGTTGTATCTCTACTTTGTGTCCAAGTTGTATTTCTACTTAATAGATCAATCTCACCACTTTGTAAAGCTGTAAATCTCTCTTTTGCAGTTAATGGTACAATTTTGACTTTAGAAGCATCTCCTAATACAGCTGCTGCTACAGATTTACACATATCTACATCAAGACCTTTCCATTGTTTATTTGAACCAACTTCTGCAAAACCTGGAAGTCCTGTTGAAACTCCACATTTTAGGTATCCTTGTTTTTGTACATTTTGTAGTGTTCCTGCATTTGCTACTACACCACAAACAACTGCTGTTGCTAATGATAATTTTAATAATTTTTTCATATATTCTCCTTAAAATTTTAATACTAAGTATAATGGCACAAGTTTTATTAATAATATGTTATAAAATACTTAAATAAAGCTTAAATTATATTAAATTTATATCATCGATTACTGTTTGACGATTTGTAATCTCTAGCTTTTTACAAGCAGATTTAAAACACTCATCTTCTCCTACTATATAACACATATTTTTTGCTCTTGTAATTGCAGTATAAAGTAACTTAGTGTTGTGCATAATAAAATGACTAAATGTCATAGGTACCAAAGCTGTATCATACTCCATACCTTGAGTTTTATGTATGGTTAAACAATATGCTAAAGATATAAGGTTATCTATAAGTCCAAAATCATAAAAGACTACCATATCATCATTTGGATACAATACTAATAGTTTTGATTTTTCATGATCTATTTTTATAACCATACCTAGTTGACCATTAAAAACCCGTTTTTGTACAAAATCTTCATTACCATTTTTATATGATGATATAGTTTTTATCTCCATATTCTCATTTTTTATATGGATCACTTTATCTGCTAATTTATATTCATAAAGCTTACCTTTTATACCTTTTTGTTTTGTATTGTTTATAAGTCTTTGTAGATTTATATTTAAATTTTCTACACCTAAGAGTCCGCTTTTTATAGGAGTGATAACTTGAAATAGTGTTAAAAAATGAAAAATCTCTTTTTTATTAATAAACTCATACATAGATTTTATATAATTTGAAGTGATATTTAAAATAGTATTTAAAATCATTGAGTTATTATCTAGCCTTAATCTATTCATCTCATAATCACTTAAAGAATTTTTTAAAGCATAATAATTTGGTATAGAGATATCAATAAAACTAAAATCTTCAAATTCACCTTTATAGTTTGGCTCATTTCCTACTCTTATATCATTTGCAATTACTGCTATTGCTTGATTTTCATTTTGTCTATATATTTTTGTTAATTTTACTATAGGAGCAAGATTATATTTTATAGCATCTCTTAGTATATCACCTGCTCCAATGGCAGGGAGTTGTCCATCATCTCCTACTATTATTAAAGTTGTATCCAACTCTATTTTTGATAGTAATTTATAAAAAGTAATACTATTTATCATACTTGATTCATCTATTAATATAACTTTATAATCAAATTGATCTTTTGATTCACTATTATCAATTTTTACTAAAGCTGATTGTATTGTACCACTATGATACCCTGTAGTATCTGCTATTCTTTGAGCAGCTATACCGCTAAGTGCCATACAAAATATATCATCATATGGTACTATCTCCTCTAAAAGCTCTAGTATAGCTCTACTACTTGTAGATTTTCCTGTTCCTGCATAGCCTATAAGTAACAAAGTATTTTCACCATCATTTATAAGCTTTACAGCTTGTTTTTGTTCACTACTTAAATCAAAACCTAAACTTTTCTCTTTTTTTGTTAAATATTTATCAAGTTTAGATACTATTTTTCTAGTTCTATTGTATTCTTTTCTTTTTTTTAAAATTTCCAATATTTTAGTCTCTGCAAAATAATAGATACTCAAAGCATAGCTATTTTGTTTTGTCTCTTTTAATTCATCTTTTGAGATAAGTTCTATAATACAATTTTCATATAATATATCTTGATCATGAAATCCTAATGCATCATCAAGAAGTGCAAAAAGCTCATCTTTTGATATAGCACTATTTCCATTTGCTTCACAATATTGATTTAAGGTATAATTTATACAAGCCATAATCCTAAAAGTACTAGTTTTTTCAACACCCATACTTATACCTATCTCATCAGCTTTTTTAAACCCAATACCCCTTACTTTTGTTAAAAGATATGGATTTTCCTTAATTTTTTCTATAATATTATCGATTTCACCTAAAGTTGTATATATTTTATTTATTAAAGTTGAAGAGACATTATAAACAGCAAGAAAAGTTCCTAACTCTCTTAAATGTTTAAACTTATTCCAAGATACTACTATTTGATTTAATTTTTTCTCTTTTATACCTTTAAAATCAAGTAGTTTAGAAGGATTATTATCCAAAATATCACAAAGCTCATCATCACTATATTTTTTTGTAAGATCTTTTGCAATTTTTTTTGATATCCCTTTTACTATTTTTGTAAGAAAGAAAAAGATCTCTGCCTCTTTTACACTTAAAGTAGTAAATACAAATTGAATACCATATTTTTTATGTGTATCCCAAAAACCTTTTAAAAGGATCTCTTCACCCTCTAATTTCTTCATATCAGTATCAAAATATTGACCACAAATTTTTTGATTGTTTTCTAAAACTGCTATATAATAATGATTTTCTTCATTAAAAAAAAGTACTTTCTTTAATGTACCACTTAGATTAACAATCTTTTTATCTTCTTGATTTTTCATAAATTAATTTACTTTTTTGATTTTATCTATTATAAAATTATTATATATTTGATTAATCTCTTGTTTTATTGTTGAGTTATCTTTTAGATCTTTATACACACTATAAAATAATCTATTTTTATATGATAAACTTAACTCTATAAAGCTATGAAAAGATCTATTTGTACTATATGGGCTATTGCATACTATATCACTTTTATATCTTATTTTCAAACTATAATCACAATTTTTATTAAAATGGTATAAAACTTTAGAACTGTTAAAAATATCTTTAGAATAAGGTTCTATATCTAATTTTAAACATGATATTTTATCTTGCAGTTGCTTTTTATTATAGATTGTTTCTAAATAACTTTTATCTTTGCAACTTGTAAAGATAGATAATACTAATAATATGATTAAAAATTTAAAATACATATATAAATTTTATCTAATTAACCTTTAAAAAAAATTATTATATATTTTATGTAAAATAAATTCTATAAAAAATAAAACAACTCCTACAACAAGACTTAAAATAATTTCAAATACCAAACTAGGTAAAAATTCTACTTGGACTTCATAAAAATGATGTATATAAGAAATATTATGCAATAAAATACCACCTGCAACAAGAAGCATAGCAATTGTTCCTACAATAGAAAGTAGCTTAATAACTTTTGGTAATGATGCTACTAAAAGCTTACCAAACTTATCTTTTAAACTACCATCTTGACTATTATTGATAAAATAATATCCAACATCATCCATTCTTACAAGTAAAGCCACTATACCATATACACCCACTGTAGCAAAAATAGCAACTATACTAACTGCAAAAATCTGAGTCATTAAAGGCTGATTTAACACTGTACCAAATGCAATAACAATAATTTCAATAGATAAAATAAGATCTGTTAAAATAGCAGATCTTATCTTTGTTTTTTCATCTAATACTTTTTTAGTTTCATGATGCTCTTTTTTTAATATTTTCTCTTCAAACACTTCATATATCTTTTCTGCACCCTCATAAGATAGATACAATCCCCCTAAAATTAAAATATAAGGTATTATATACGGTGCAAAAAAACTTAATAAAAATACTACAGGCAATAAAATAAGTTTATTTTTAAATGAACCTTTTGTTATCTCCCATAAAACAGGTAACTCTCTTGAAGCATGAAAATCAGCAGCTTTTTGAGCTCCAACTGCCAAATCATCACCTAATAATGCTGTTGTTTTTTTAATAGCTATTTTTGTAACAGCTGCTGAATCATCCATAAGCATAGCAATATC
>JAMOPZ010000421.1 GCA_027064245.1 Campylobacterales bacterium | reverse complement strand
ATAAAACAAAAACTGTAAAAGTTATAGATACTATTTTAGCAGGTAGTTCAAAACAAACAGATATAAACTCTTGTGAAGTTATAAAAATTATGACAGGAGCTAGAGTACCATCTAGTGTAGAAGCTATAGTACCATACGAAGATGTAGAGATTTTAGATGAAAATAATATAATTTTACCAAAAAATATAAAACAAAATCAACATATAAGATTTATAGGTGAAGATGTAAATGTGGATGATATGGTAGTAGATATAGCTCAAGAGATAAATTTTGCTGTTATTACTTTACTTGTTTCTCAAGGAATTACCCATATAAAAGTGTATCAAAAACCAAAAATAGTGGTATTTGCAAGTGGAGAGGAGCTAAAACTTCATTATGATAAAACTATAGAACCATATCAACTATTTAATTCAAATACACCAACACTTAGTGCAAGAGCTATAGAACTTGGATGTGATGTAAGATTTGTAGGGCTTGCTCGTGATAGTGTAGAGGGGTTAAAAGAGCTTATTTTAAATTCATTAGATGCAAATATGATAATAACAAGTGGGGGTGTAAGTGTAGGGGATGCTGACTTTACACAAGAAGCATTTGAACAAATGGGAATAGAAACTATTTTTCAAGGTATCAAAATAAAACCAGGAAAACCTACAATTTTAGGAAAAATAGGCAATACTGCTATATTAAATCTTCCAGGTAATCCTTTAGCTGCATCATCTATCTTTGAACTTTTTGGTAAAATTATTATTCAAATTTTAAGTGGAACAAAAGAGATATATCACAACACTATAAAAGCAAAACTACAAGAGGATTTACCAAATAAAAAAGGAAGACCTACAGTTATAGTTGGTTTTTTTGATGGAGAGTATTTTACACCATCACAAAAAAGATCTCCTGGTATGGTAAGTGTCTTAGCAAATTGTAATAGTATGATTCTTTTAGAAGATAGTGTAGAGTTTATAGCAAAAGATAGTGTTGTAGAAGTTTTGCCAATAAATTGGAAATTTTTTACAAAAAAATATAAAAATATTTTAACAAAATAAATTAGGGGTTTGATTATGAAAAAAAATGAGATAGATAAACCAAATGATTTTTTAAAATTAGTAGAAATTAAACAAAATGACTATTTGTATCATGATCATCCAAATGATGGTATAGATCTATTTTGTGATAAAAAACTAGAAGAGATGGGGTGGCATAGTACTGCATTTGATTTTATCACATATAGAGATATTGCAACTTTTATAGAGGAAAATTGTGAAGGGACTTTAACTTTCAATGATCACCCTATGGGATTTAATGGTTTTGTAGAAGTAGATGATATAATACAAGTAAGAGAAGATGTAAAAAATTTTATAATAAAAAAGATCCAAGAGAATAAACTTGATGAGTATGACGAAGATCAGCAAGAAGCATTAGAATTTTTTAATATTAAGTTTTAAGAAGGATATATTTTGGCATTACCATTTCATTGGATAATAAGAAGAGAGTTAAGATCTGTTTTAAATAAAGTTTTATTAAAAATAGTTCGTTTAGATGCTAATTTTGATAAAATAGATCCAGAAAATATAAATAGAATATTATTAGTTCGATTAAATTATCGTATAGGAAATATTTTGTTTATGACTCCATTACTTAGAGCTATAGAGACTCTTATGCCTCATGTAAAAGTAGATATGTTAATAGGAGCAGCTTATATAAAGCCTATTGTAAAAGATATGCCAAATGTAAATAATGTATATGATGCACCAAGAAAATTGTTAAAATCACCTATACAGCTTATAAAATTTGCAAATAAACTAAATAAAAATAATTATGATATAGTTATATCTCCTGTAAATGGATCTGTATCTTCAAATATAGCTTTATTGCTTTTAAAATCACCTATAAAACTAGGTATTTATAATAAAGATAGTTATTCCCCTTTAAATAGATTTGTTTATCCAAAAAAAGAGTATAAGCATAGTGCATTGCAGCCATTGGCTATAATGGATATTTTTACTCAAGAAAAGGAGTATAATAAATATCTTGATATAGCATTAAGTAAAGATGAAAAAGAGTTTGGGAAAAATTATTTAGATAACTTATTAAAAGATAATAATATAGAAAAAACAGATAAAAAAATAATAGCTATTTTTAAAGATGCTAGAAATGATAAAAAGATACCAAATAGTTGGTGGATAGAGTATATAGATAATATATCTAAAAAAGATAAAAATATTGTTTTTATAGATATATTAAATCCAAATGAAACAAAACCTTTAAAAGATGGTATGTTGTATTTAAAAGAAAAAAATTTAAGAATCTTAGGTAGTATTTTTAGTGCATTTGATAGATTTATTTGTGCTGATACTGGACCTATGCATTTAGCTAGTGCCTCTTTGGTTCCTGTAATTGCATTGTTTAATATCACAAGTCCAGATACTTTTGGACCATTAGGTAAAAACGATAAAGTATTGATGATAAATGATCAAGATATTGATCTATTATGTACAAAAACTATACAAATGATATTATAAAATTTGAAGTTAAAAAATCAAGAGTTTATAAGAGAAGAGATTGTATAATTCAAATAATATTATAATCTAGGGAGAATAGTTTGAGAGCTTTAATAAGTGTAAGTGATAAAAGTGGAGTTGAAAACTTTGCAAAAGAGTTGGTAAATTTAGGATATGAGATTATATCAACTGGTGGAACATATAAAAAATTGGTAGAAGCTGGCATAAAAGCTATAGAAATAGATGAAATTACAAAATTTCCAGAGTGTTTTGAGGGTAGGGTAAAAACATTAAATCCATATATTCATGGTGGTATTTTACATAGAAGAGATAAACAATCTCACTTAGATCAAGCAAAAGAGTTAAATGTAGAAGCTATAGATCTTGTATGTGTAAATTTATATCCATTTAAAGCTACTATTGAATCAACTGATGATTTTGAACAAATTATTGAAAATATAGATATCGGAGGACCTGCTATGGTTCGATCTGCTGCTAAAAATTTTGATAGTGTTCTAATAGTAACTGATGTGATTGATTATGACGATGTTTTAAATAGACTTAAAAATAATACAAATAGTATAGATTTTAGAAGAGATCTTATGATAAAAGCTTTCTCACATACAGCAGCTTATGATTCTATGATAGCAAATTATATGAATAAACGATTTAATAATGGTTTTGGTGAAAAACAATTTATAGTTGGATCAAAAGTATTTGATACAAGATATGGGGAAAATCCTCATCAAAAAGGTGCATTGTATCAGTTTGATACACATTTTAGTGATAAATTTAAAGTTTTAAAAGGTGAAGCAAGTTTTAATAATATAGGTGATATTTCAGGAGCTGCCAAAATTGCATCAGCATTTGGTTCTCAAAATGCAGTATGTATTGTAAAACATGGAAATCCTTGTGGCTTTGCTATAAAAGATACACTTCTTGAGTCTTACAATGAAGCTTTAAAATGCGATCCAATATCTGCTTTTGGTGGAGTAGTAGCTGTAAATGGTATAGTGGAGTTAGATTTAGCAATTAAGATGAATGAGATATTCCTAGAAGTTGTATATGCAGCTGATTTTACAACTGAAGCATTAGAAGAACTATCTAAAAAGAAAAGGATAAAACTATTTTCTCAAGGTACAAAAAAATTAGAGTTATCAAATGATAGTTTTAATTTTAAGATTGTTGATGGTGGATTTGTATATCAAGATAGTGATAAAGTTCAAGATGATGAAGTGATAAATGCAAAACTTCAAACTAAAAAAGAAGCAACAACTCAAGAGAAAAAAGATATGGAGATCGCTTATAAAATAGCATCTTTAACAAAATCAAACTGTGTAGTATATGTAAAAAATAGTGCAATGGTAGCTGTTGGTATGGGTATGACAAGTAGAGTAGATGCTGCAAAAGCAGCATTAAGAAAAGCTGAGGATTTAGGTATTGATGTAAGTGGATCAGCACTTGCTAGTGAAGCATTTTTTCCTTTTAGAGATAGTATTGATGCAGCTAAAGAAGCAGGTGTAAGTTGTGTAATAGAACCAGGTGGAAGTATAAGAGATGATGAGGTAATAGATGCTGCAAATGAATATGGTATGAGTTTATATTTTAGTGGTACTAGACACTTTTTACATTAATAGTTTTAATAAATTTAAGGAATATATAAATGAATATTTTAATATTAGGTAGTGGTGGTAGAGAGTACTCTATAGGTCTTGCTATCTCAAAAGAGAAAGAATCTCATAATATAACTTTTTGTCCAGGCAATGGAGCAACAGACTCTTTTGCAACTAATATAGATATAAAAGATTATAATAAATTAGCTTCTTGGGCAAAAGAAAATGCAATAGATTTAACAATAGTTGGACCAGAACAACCTTTGGTTGATGGTGTAGTAGATATTTTTAAAGAGCAAGGTTTAACTATATTTGGTCCAAGTTCAAAAGCTGCTCAATTAGAGGGTAGTAAAGTATATATGAAAAATATATTAAAAAAATACAATATCCCAACAGCAGCATTTATAGAAACATCTTCTAAAGATGAAGCATATAAATTTATAGATAGTATGAAAAAAACTCCAATTGTAGTAAAAGCAGATGGGCTTTGTGCAGGAAAAGGTGTGATTATTGCTACTTCTAAAGATGAAGCAAAAAAAGCAGTAGATGGTATGTTAAGTGGAACTAGCTTTGGCGATGCAGGAAAAAATATAATTGTAGAAGAGTATCTTGATGGATATGAATTATCTGTTTTTGCTATATGTGATGGAGAAAATTATGTTGTTCTTCCTGCAGCTCAAGATCATAAGAGAGTAGGTGATGGAGATACAGGACCAAATACAGGTGGTATGGGTGCATATGCACCAACACCATTAGTAAATGAGGATATTTATAAAAAACTTGAAAATAGAGTTATCAAACCAACTTTAGATGGTATGAAAAAAGAGGGAGCACCTTTTGAAGGTGTTCTTTTTATAGGTGTTATGGTTGTAGATAATGAACCAATTATTTTAGAATATAATGTTAGGTTTGGTGATCCTGAATGTGAGATACTTATGCCACTTCTTGAAACTCCAGTTTCAGAGCTTTTTTATAAAGGTGCAACAAAACAATTAGATACACTAGATATAAAAATAAAAGATCAATATGGTGTTGCTGTTGTAATGGCTAGTGAAAATTATCCATATAGTTCAAGTGAACCTGCTCAAATAATAGTAGATAATATAGTAGATGAAGAGTTAAAAGAAAATTCACATATAAGTTTTGCTGGAGTAAAAAAGATAGATGATACTCTTTTTGCAACAGGTGGTAGAGTTCTTTTATGTTGTGGATTTGGTAATAGTATAAAAGAGGCTAGAGATCGAGCTTATTTATTATGTGGGCAGGTACATTTTGCAGGTAAAAAGTGTAGATCAGATATAGCATATCAGGCTTTAAGATAACTAGATGGAAAATCAAAATATAGATGTAGAACAATTAAGTTTAGCAAGTAACAAGGCTAGAACAAAAGCTTTTATTATAGATGATTTGTTTATTACATTTATAGTTATGATATTGTTATGGGATCCTATGATGGCTACAAATGGTGATATGATGGCTATGATGGTTATAATGAATCAAGCTTTTTTGCAAATTCTTGTATTAAAATTTTTATATCAAACATTTTTTGTATGGTATTATGGTGCTACTTTGGGTAAAATGATGGCAAAAATTAAAGTGATAGATTTTGATCATTTTGGAAAAGTAAGTTTAACTCATAGTGTATTAAGATCACTAGGGAGAATTGTAAGTGAATCTATTTTATATATAGGTTTTGTTTTTGCTTTTTACACACAATCTCGTCAAACTTTACATGATAAACTTGGAAAAACATTAGTTATAAATGCTTAAAAAAAATATTTTCTTTTTCTTTTTAGTGATTAATGCTTTTTCTAATGATATTTATGTAGATATTACTAGTAATAGTGCAGTTGTATCGGATAATATTGTTAAAGCTTATGGTAATGTAAATATTGTATCGCAAGATTATAATCTTAGTTCTGAAAAATTACTATATAATCAAAAGAAAGAATATCTATTTTTGGAACCATATTTTCTTAATAATCGTAAAAAAGGTGTTTGGTTTCAAGGTGATTCAATAGAAAAAAAGTGTGATACTTTTAATCTGAAAAAAACAACTTTATCAAGCTGTGATTGTAAAAAACCAGATTGGCATATAGAGTTTTCAAAAGGTGATTATAACACAACATCAAAATGGGTTAATAGTTATGATACAAAGTTATATATAGGGGATACTTCTGTATTTTATACACCATATTTTGGTTTTCCTATGGATAAAAGTAGAAGATCTGGTTTATTAAAACCTATTGTGGGATATTCTTCTTATGAAGGGTTAAGTTATGCACAACCTATTTATTATGCACCAAAAGAAAATTATGATTTAGAGTATATACCACAAGTACGAATTCAACGGGGTATGGGGTTTTATACTATTTTTAGATATGCAGATTCTTTATCTTCTATATTAAAAATAGATGGTGGTATTTTTAAGGAATATAAAAATTATCAAGAAGAATATAAATTAAACAACCAACAACACTACGGAATGCATATAGAATATTCAAGAGATAAAATTTTTACAAATAATTTAGATACTCAAGATAGAATATATACATATTTGGCCTCTATGAATGATGTTAATTATCAAAATACACTTCCTAAAAATAATATCACTAATAGTGTTGATAAATATGTAGAATCAAATATTAAATATTTTTATAATAATAGCTTATTTTATAGTGATATTTGGTTACAATATTATGATGATTTATCACAATCTAATAATAACAATACTCTACAAACATTTCCTAATATATATTTACAAAAATATACAAATAATTTTTTTATATCTAACTTATTGTATTCAACTAATATAGAATATATTAATAAAACAAGATCTAAGGGGTTAGGTGCTAATATTACTTATCTTACATTACCAATTAAGTATTATACTAAAGTTTTTAATGATTATATCAATATTAGTTTTGGTGAAAAATTAAAGTTTACAAATGTAAATTATTATAATACATCTTTATATCATAATGGTTATTATGGAGAAAATATACATTTTATATCAATTAACAGTGATCTTATAAAATCATATAGTAATTTTATACATTTTACTACTATTAAAGGTTCTATTGAGTATGCAAATAGTTTTAAACAAGATGGTGATCTATATAATATAAATAATTTTGATACTACTTTATCACCGTTTGATATAAAAAAAGATACAAAAAATATCACTTTATCATTTAAAAATGTTTTATATGATAA
>JAMOPZ010000420.1 GCA_027064245.1 Campylobacterales bacterium | reverse complement strand
AGGTATATTAAAAGTAAAAAATATAGATAATGGAGTTTTATTTAAAATAGTACTTTTTGTAAAAAATAAAAATTATAATTTATCAAATTCTTTATAATATAAATTCTTTTTAAGTATATATTTAATTATATTTAGTTATCATTGCAAAAATTTTATAATAAGAGGAAAAACAATGGCAAGAAGATGTATGCTTTCTGGAAAAGGTCCAATGAGTGGGAACAATGTAAGTCACGCGAAAAATAGAACAAAGAGAAGATTTTTACCAAATTTAAGAACTGTTAAAATCAGTTTAGAAGATGGTACTACAAGAAAAATCAAAATATCTGCAAAAGAACTTAGAACTCTTAAAAAGAATTCATAAGAATCTTACGATAAGATGTTTTTATGAGTAAAATTAGAAACATCAAAAAAATTCTGGGTTGGGATGTAAGAAATACCAAACCAGAGTTTGATCTCAATGGAGAGATATACTCTCAATTTAAACACTTTAGACTCCCTTTAATTTTAATTCAAGTACTTATGTTATTTGGTACATTAGGATATATGTATATTGATAATTTTAATATACTAGATGCTATATATCAAACAGGTATTACATTTACAACTGTTGGATTTGGAGAGATAGCTCCTATTTCACAAGCTGGAAGATTGTTTACTATTACTTTAATTATATTTGGATTTTTAGTTTTTACAATATCTATTACAATACTTATGCAAGTGTTTGCAAAAGGAACTTTTATAGAACTTTATAAGGAAAGAAATATGTTGTACAAGATAGCACGGCTTCGAAATCATTTTGTTATTTTTAATCACAATGAATATACTGTTCAATTAGCAGAACAATTTAAGCAAAATCATATTCCATTTGTTATTGTAGATCCAAGTGAAGATCTAGATGAAATAGCTGTAAAATATGATTATCCATATTATGTAAAAGAGGAAACTTATACTGAAACTGCTTTTTTAAAATCACATCTATCAAGTGCTAAAGGTGTAATTTCATTGTCAAAAAATATATCTGATTCTATTACTATTATAGCCTCAGTTAGACTTTATGAAAAAGAGTTAGGTAGAAAAAATCCATATCTAGTAATATGCAATGCCGAATCACAAAAAGATATAGAAAGATTAAAAAAACTAGGAGCAAATAAAGTTGTAGCTCCTCCTGAACTTATGGCAAAGAGAGTTAGTGCTATGGCAATTCGTCCTGATATGGAGAATGTATTAGATGAATTTTTATATAAAAAAGATACCCCTATTGATATGGAAGAGATCTATATAGATGATGAAAGTTGGTTTATAGATCATGTTATAAAAGATGCACATCTAAGAGATAGATTAAAAGTAAGCATCATAGGTATAACTACTGCTAATGGAGAGTTTATCCAAACACCAAAAGGTACTACAATAGTAACAAAAGGTAGTAAACTTTTAGTTGTAGGAAATCAAGAGGGTCTAGGTAAAGCAAAAGAATTAATAAATAAAAAAGAGACACCTATGTTTATAGGAGATGAGGAGATTGATTATGTTTAGTATTTTTCCAATAAATGGAACCATAAGTGATATTAATGGATTTTATTGTGATGGTATAGCAGGTGGATTAAAACCAAATAATGCATTAGATATAGGTTTTATTTATAGTGATACACTTTGTAATATTGATGCTATTTTTACAAACAATAATTTTAAAGCTGCTCCTCTTAGACATTATTTAAAATATAATAAAAAATTTCAAACAAATTTTGTTTTAATAAATTCAAAAAATGCTAATGCTCTAACAGGAGAGCAGGGGATAAAAGATATAGATGATATTTTTAATAATCTGAATTTTGAACTAAAAAATCCTATTATGAGTAGCACAGGTGTTATAGGTGTTCCTTTGCCTAAAGAGAAGATCATAGATGCTGCAAATAGCTTTGATCTATCATCTAAAAATGGTGAAAATTTAGCTGAGGCTATTATGACTACAGATAGTTATCCTAAGAGTTGCTTATATAAAATTAAGCTTCAAGATGGTAAGAGTTTTCAACTTGGTGCTATTGCAAAAGGTGCAGGTATGATAAATCCTTCTTTGGCAACAATGTTATGTTTTATATGTACAGATGCCAATATTCCACAAAGTGATATAAAAGAGTTATTAACAAAATATACAGTTACAACTTTTAATGCAATAAGTGTAGATGGAGATACTTCTACAAATGATACAGTGATGTTGCTTTCAAATGGTAAATCAAATAGTTATGATAAAGATGCATTTGCACAAGCTTTAAAGTTGGTTATGGAAGATATGGCACAATTAATAGTTTCAGATGGAGAGGGTGCAAAAAAATCTGTAGCATTTGAGATAACTGGTGCAAAAACATATCAAGAAGCTCAAATTGTAGCTAAAGCATTATCTAATTCTCTTTTAGTAAAAACTGCTCTTTTTGGTGAAGATCCAAATTGGGGTAGAATAGCTTCTACAATTGGAGCTAGTGGTGTAGAGTGTAGTGAAAATAGCTTAATTATAAAATTTGGTGAAATTTTAGTTTACAATAAAGGTGAAATTTTATTTTCAAAAGAGATTGAACTTGAAGCTGCTAATGTATTACGAGATAATAAGTTTAAAATTAGTTGTGATTTAGGAGTAGGTAAGTATTCGTTTACTGCATATGGTTGTGATTTGGGCTATGATTATGTAAAGATAAATGCAGATTATCGAACATAAGAAAGATAGAGAATATAAGATGATAAATAAAAAACCAAATGTTTTAGTAATAGGTGATCTTATGATTGATCATTATCTTTGGGGAGATACAAATAGAATATCTCCAGAAGCTCCCGTACAGGTAATTGATATAGAAAAGGAAACTACAACTTTAGGTGGTGCTGGAAATGTTATAAACAATCTTAAAGCATTAGGTTGTGGAGTAACTGTAATATCTGTAATAGGTGATGATCAAAATGCACAAGATCTAATATCAATGCTTATGCAGCTTGATGTTAAAAGATTTTTAATCCATGATGAAAATCGTAAAACAACAAAAAAAAGTAGAATTATAGCTTCTGCACAACAAATAGTAAGATATGATCATGAAACAAAAGGTAAAATATCTTCTGAAATTGAAGCAATTATAAGCACAAAAATTTTAGAGATTATAGATCAATTTGATATTGTTGTTGTATCTGATTATGGTAAAGGTGTTATTACAAATTCATTAATGAGTAAAATTCTTTTTGCAGCTTTAGGCGATAATATTAAAGTATTGGTTGATCCAAAAGGTAATGACTATAGTAAATATATAGGTTCGTATTTATTAACACCAAATAAAAAAGAGGCATCTATAGCTATTGGTATGGAGATAAATAAAGATAATCTAAAAGAAGCTTTGAAAAAACTTCAAAGTATTACAGCAGTTGAGATTCCAATGATAACTTTAAGTGAAGATGGTATAGCAGTTTTGGATAAAGATGATAATTTAATAATAAAACCAACAACAACAAGAGAAGTGTTTGATGTAACTGGTGCTGGAGATACAGTTATATCATCTCTTGCATATTCTTTATCTAAAGGCAATGGAATAGAAACTAGTTTAGAATTTGCAAATTTAGCAGCAGGTGTAGTTGTTGGAAAATTAGGTAGTGCAACAGCAACTCTTCAAGAGATAGAAGAGTACAAAAGTTCTTTACATAAAAGTAGCATAGAATCTCATATTAAAAATTTTATAGAAATAGAAGAGATTGTAAAAACATTGAAAATGCAAAATAAAAAAATAGTATTTACAAATGGTTGTTTTGATATATTACATCGTGGGCATGTTCAATACTTGGATATTGCAAAATCTTTTGGTGATATATTAATTTTAGGATTAAATTCTAACAACAGTGTGCAAAAATTAAAAGGTATAAATAGACCTATTAATGATCAAGAGGATAGGGCATTTATCTTAGGTGCTTTAGAAAGTGTTGATTATGTTGTTATTTTTGATGAAGAAACACCATTAAACCTTATAAAGGTGATACAACCTGATGTATTAGTAAAAGGTGGAGATTATAAAGATAAAGAAGTAGTAGGTAGCAATATAGCAAAAGAGGTAAAGTTGGTTCAATTTGTAGATGGTAAAAGTACTACAAAAACTATAGAAAAAATTAAACAATCTAATAAATAATATTATTTATGAAGATATTTATAGAGATACCAACATGGCTAGGTGATGCTGTTATGTGTACACCTGCTATTGAAAATATTGTATCTATATATCCTAATTGCAAATTAGTTATTTTTGGTTCATTTGTATCAACTGCATTATTTAAATATCATCCAAATATAGAAAAAATAATTATTGATAATAGTAAAAAAGAGGGTTTTAGATATATAAATCTGTATAAGTTGGCAAAACAAATAGATCATATAGATATGGCTTTTAGTTTTAGAAAAAATTTTACTACAAAATATCTATTATATTTTATAGATGCAAAAGAGAAATATATCTATAAAAGGATGGACAGTAGTAATGACACCCATCAGGTGATAAGATATAATCAGTTTGTTAATGATAATTTACAAACATCTTTAAAACCTAATAAATTAAAGATATATACAAAGGATATTTTAAAGGACACACAAAAAAGAACATTAGGTATTAATCCTGG
This sequence comes from Campylobacterales bacterium, assembly GCA_027064245.1. GTDB lineage: Bacteria > Campylobacterota > Campylobacteria > Campylobacterales > Arcobacteraceae > JAIOSF01. The sequence continues at coordinate 484 of JAMOPZ010000420.1, read as the reverse complement.
AGCAACTTATGGTAGTGCAAAAAGATGGTATCCTAAAGAATTTGCAAAAGTTTGTATAGAATTATCAAAAGAGTATAATATAAAAATATTTGGTGGCCCAAATGAGACAAATATAGCTTATGATATAGAGGAACAATTAAAGAAAAATAATATAATAAACTATGAAAATCTAGCAGGAAAAACAACTATAGATGAGCTTATATCTTTTATATCAACTTTGGATATGTTTATTACAAATGATTCAGGACCTATGCATGTAGCAGCAGCTTTTGATATACCAACAATTGCTATTTTTGGACCAACAAGATATAAAGAAACATCAGCTTGGATGAATAAAAATTTTATATTACTTAGAAAAGATATCTCATGTAGTCCTTGTATGAAAAGGGTATGCCCCCTAAAACATCATAACTGTATGAAACAAATAACAGCACAAGATGTTTTAGATATAATAAAAAAGATAATATAATTGTTACTAAAATAA
>JAMOPZ010000419.1 GCA_027064245.1 Campylobacterales bacterium | reverse complement strand
ATATTGATATTCTATAAGGGTTGTTTCTTTAAATGGGAGAAAACATTTATCTTCTCCCATTCTGCTACTTTTACCACCTGCTAATATTACACATGGTATATCTATCATATTATAAACTTGCTGGATTTGTTATATATCCACTTATAGCACTTGCAGCTGCAACTGCACTATTGCTTAAATAAACTTTACTACTTCTACTTCCCATACGACCTACAAAGTTTCTGTTTGTTGTAGAGATACATACTTCATCATCACCTAAAATACCCATATATCCACCAAGACATGCCCCACAAGTAGGATTTGATACAACAGCACCTGCATCAACTAAAATATCAATATATCCTAGTTTTGTAGCTTCTCTTAGGATCTTTTGAGTTCCTGGAGTTACTATCATACGAGTATGTTGTGCTATTTTTTTATCTTTTAAAATTTCACTTGCAATTTTTAAATCACTTAATCTTCCATTTGTACAACTTCCAATAAAAACTTGATCTACTTTTATATTATCTTTTACTGCTTGAGTTATACTATGTCCATTTGATGGTAAAAATGGGTATGCAATAACAGGTTCAAGTGCAGCTACATCAATCTCTAAAACTTGACAATATGAAGCATCATCATCACTATAAAACTCTTTTGGTGTATCTCTTAAATTTTTATCTTTTAAAAATTCTCTAGTTATATCATCAACTGCAACAATACCACTTTTTGCTCCAGCTTCTATTGCCATATTACATAAAGAAAATCTATCATCCATAGTAAGGTATTGTATAGTATCTCCTGTAAATTCTAAAGTTTTATACAATGCTCCATCAACACCTAAAAGTCTAATAATCTCTAAAATTAAATCTTTTCCTGTTGTATATTCGTTTGGTTTACCACTAAAAATTACTTTTATAGACTCAGGTACTTTAAACCAGTTTCCACCTGTAACCATAGCAAAAGCTAGATCAGTACTTCCCATACCTGTACTAAAAGCTCCTAAAGCCCCATGTGTACAAGTATGACTATCTGCACCTATTATCACATCTCCTGGGATAACTAAACCTTTTTCAGGTAAAAGTGCATGTTCAATACCCATATCTTTTTCATCAAAAAAATGTTTAAGATTATGTTTTACTGCAAAATCACGACTTATTCTAGCTTGATTTGCACTTGCTATATCTTTTGCAGGTATAAAATGATCTAAAACTATAGAAAAACCATCAGGATTTGCTAATTTTGTAGCACCACTATCTTCAAAAGCTTTAATTGAAATAGGAGTTGTAATATCATTTCCTATTACCATATCAATTGTAGATCTTACAATCTCTCCTGCATATACTTTTTTTCCTATATGCTCACTAAAAATTTTTTCTGTTATTGTTTGTCCCATATCTATTCTCTTTTTATATAATTTTTAGTAATTTTATCTAAAACTTCTTTTTATAGTGCTTATAGAGTATGAATATAGAGACCACTTAGTTATTCGTATTTAAAAAAGTTAAATAAAAAAAGAGGAGAGGGGAGGAATTTGTAATAAATTTTAAAATTTTTATTATTTATAAATCTAACTAGCTTCTAATATATCTTTACAATCTTTGGTTTGGATAGTTTTATTATTTAAATCTACATCTAAAATATACTGATCTTGATATGGTATTAAAAAGTTTTTTGAATATGTTTTATCTATAAGTTCTTTGGTTGTTTGTATATAAAGATAATCTGTTAGTGGTAACCTTTGGATATCTGTAATAGTACCTAAAATCTCACCATTTTCTATAATGGTACAATCTATAAGATCAAACCAAAAATATTGATTTTTATCTAAAGTACAGTTTTGTTTTGTATCATCTTGTGTTGCAAATAACTCTTTATTTGTAAGTTTTTTAGCATCTTCTATACTATTTATTTGTTCAAATTTTATTGTATTTGATTTATTGTTATAAGATTCTACAGTAAGTTTTTGATTTGTGTTTGTAAGGAAGCTATTTCCTTTTTTAAATTGTTCTGGAAAATCAGATTCTATATGGAGTTTTTGAAACCCTTTTAATCCAACTGCTTTGCCAAGTTTTGCTATATATACTAAATTCAAAGTAAAAAATCTCTACTTTGAATTTGATACAATTTGTATTTTATATGATATACCATTTTTTGCTTTACAACCATTTAATATAGTTTTTATAGCATTAATCATATTTCCATTTTTTCCTATGAGTTTACCTATATCTGCTTCATTTGCAGTTACAATTAACTCATAAAAAGTATCATTAATCTTTTTTGTATTCACACTTATATCATCAGGATAACCAACTATCATTTTAGTATAAGCAGAAACAAATTCAGTGATCATAACTATTTTTTAGTAAGTTTTTTGATTTTATCACTCATTTGAGCACCAACACCTAACCAATAGTTAAGTCTCTCTTCATCTATTTTAAACTCTTTTGGAGTTGATACTGGGTTATAATAACCTATTGATTCAATCCATCCTGAATCTCTTCTTTTTCTACTGTCTGTTACTACGATTCTGTAAAATGGTTTTTTGTTTCTTCCCATTCTTGTAAGTCTAATTACTGTCATTTTAATTCCTTTTTTTGTTTTATATTTTTAAGTTAATGGGGTCATAAGTTAAATTAACTTATCAACTCATTAACTTAAATCTTTTCTATTATCTTGATCCAGGTATTGTTTGTTGTCCACCCATTTGAGCTAACATTTTTTGCATATCTTTGCCACCTTTACCTGCCATTTTTTTAGCCATCTTTGCTGCATTTTTAAATTGTTTTAATATTTTGTTTACTTGTACTTCAGAAAGTCCTGCACCTTTTGCTAATCTTCTTTTTCTTGAAAGATTAATTACACTTGGAGTTTCTCTCTCTTTTGGTGTCATAGAACTAATAAGAGCCTTTATTCTTATAATCTCTCCTGAATTTTCAAGATCTGCATCTTTTAGTTTATTTGCCATACCACTCATACCAGGTATCATACCCATAATAGATTTCATAGACCCTAATTTTTTCATCATCTCTAGTTGTTCTAAAAAGTCATTAAAATTAAATTCACCTTTTTTAATTTTTTTGGTTACCTCTTTAGCTTTTTTATCATCTATTACAGCACTAGCTCTCTCTGCTAATCCCTCAACATCACCAGCACCCATAAGACGACTAACAATTCTTTCAGGAATAAAAGGTTCAATATCTGGCATTTTTTCACCATGACCTATAAATCTAAGTGGAACTTGTACTTGATGAGATATAGATATGGCTACCCCACCTTTAGTATCACCATCATATTTTGATAGTATAACCCCATCTATTCCTATTTTATCTTTAAAAGTTATAGCTGTTTTTGTAGCATCATGTCCTGTTAATGAATCTGCTACATAAAATATCTCATCTGGATCTACTGCTTTTTTAATATCTTTTAGCTGACTCATTAACTCTTCATCAATAGCTAATCTACCCGCTGTATCTACTAAAAGTACATCATACAATTCATCAATAGCTTTTTTCTTTGCAGCTTTTACTACCTTAATAGGATCTGTTTCATTTTCATCAAAATATACTTCAACTTCTATTTGTTGCCCTATTTGTTTTAGTTGCTCAACTGCTGCTAATCTTTGTAGATCTGCTGCAGCTATTAAAACTTTTTTCTTTCTTATTTTTAGATAGTTTGCTAACTTTCCTATAGTTGTAGTTTTACCACTTCCTTGAAGTCCTGTCATAAGAATAGTTGTTAGGTGACTTTTATTGCTATAAACAAAACCTTGATTTCCATTTGTAGTTAATATATCATTTAATGTATGTTTTAATGACTTTAAAAATGAATCTTGACCTATTCCATTTTGTTTTGTAAGAAGTTCTACTTTTGTTACAAGTTCTTTTGTAGTTTTATGATGAACATCAGATTTTAATAATGCTTTTTTTAGCTCAGTTGTAGCTTTTTTTAATGCACCTATATCATCTTTATATCTGATTTTACCAACAACACTTTTAAAAGAATTAGTTAAACTTGAAAACACATAAAACTCCACAATTTGATTTAATTTGTGAAATTATAGTTAATATAAACTTATATACTACTTAAGTATCAATCTAATATATTTTAATAAACCCTTTAAATAAAGTATTTATATAAAATACAGATAATTGAAATTAAGTATAACTTAAGATTGGATTGTTCTATTAATATAAAAATTCTAAATTAAAATTTTATAATTTAAGATAAAATTTGTTATTATCTTAAAAAAAGGAAAAAATATGCTAACACTACATTATGCAGGACCAAAACCATTTATCAATCAACATGGGGTTTTTTTTAAAGATGGCAAAGAGGATAAATATATATATCTAAGACTTGCTGCTAAAATTTTACTTTTTATAGATAATATTTCAAAAAAAAGTGATCATTTTATAATAACCTTACATGAAAAACAAGATTTGACCGATAATGATATTATAGATATTATTAAATTTTATGAACCTGATATTGAAAAAAAAGTATTAGAAGAGGAACAAAAATATAATATTCATATTCAAGAGATGATAGATGAAGTAAAAGAGACAAATTTAACAGATCTTGAAAAAGATGTTTGGATAAAAAATATAAATATTATGAAACCGTATATGTTACAAAGAGAGATAAATAAACTATATTATATACACTATATTAAAAAAATTAAACAAATTATCAAACATGAGAATATAAAAGAGTTGGATATAACATTTGACCTTGAACATTGGCATATACTAGAATCTATTGCTGGAAATTTAGAATATGGTGTTGATTCTGTATCTACATCTATGAAAGCAGAAGCAAATGAAGATGGTATTTTAGTATTAAAACTAATTATAAACTAAGTACTAAAAGTGTATAATCGCCTAAAATTTTAAAAAAGGTTTGCAAGTTTTGGAATATTTAGGTATAAGTTTTACTCATAAAAATACAGATATAGCTACAAGAGAAAAATTAGCTTTTGGAAATGACCTAGAAAAAGAGATTTTTTTAAAAAATATTTTAAATAATGATATTATCTCAGAAGCTATACTTTTATCTACTTGTAATAGAGTAGAGCTAATCTTAAGTACTTCAAGTGATAAAGAAGCAGGAAAAGTTGCTTTAAAACTTTTTGCTCAACACTCAAAATTAACCTTAGATGAACTAATAGGACGAGCAGATGTATATGAAAATGAGGGTGCAGTACACCATATTTTTACTGTTGCTTCATCTTTAGATAGTCTAGTTGTAGGTGAAACACAAATAGCAGGACAACTAAAAGATGCTTTTAAATTTTCATTAGAAAAAGATTTTTGTGCCCAAAAGCTTTCAAGGGTATTGCACTATGCTTTTAAATGTGCAGCAAGAGTACGAAATGCTACACAATTAGGAAGTGGTAGTGTATCGGTTGCTTCAACGGCTGTTGCTATGGCAAAAGAGCTTTACAAAGATATACAAGGTGTAAAAGCTTTAGTAATTGGAGCAGGGGAGATGAGTGAACTTAGCTGTAGGCATCTTTTGAAATATGGATTTGATATTGTAATATGTAGTAGAAATATTCAAAAAGCTAGAGTTTTAGCACACTCAATAATCTCAGATGGAAATGGAGCAATATATACAAAAGATCAAATAGATGTGCAACCTTATGAAAATTTAGAAAAACTTTTAAACTCTATGCGGTTATTAGTAACTGCAACTTCTGCACCATATCCAATAATTACAAAAGATATGATCAAACCATTTGATAAAACAAGAAATTGGTTTGATATAGCACTTCCTAGAGATATAGATAATTTTGAGTATCCAGGGATAAATGTATATAGTGTAGATGATCTACAATGTATAGTAGATCAAAATATGGAACTTCGTGCTTCTCAAGCAAAAGAGGCTTATGCAATAGTAGGTAAAATGACTATGGAGTTTTTTAATTGGTTAAAAACTTTAAGTGTAGAGCCAGTTGTAAAACATCTACATTTAAAAGCTAATGAAGTTATAGAAAAAAAACTTCAAAATGCTATAAAAAAACATTTTATAAAAGATGAAGATAAAGAAAATATAAAAAAACTTTGTCAAACTATTATGGCTGAGTTTCTTCATCAACCAACTATAAAATTAAAAACTGTATCAACATCTATGGAGGGTGATGTAGTTTTAGGAACTACTCAAAATCTTTTTGGGTTAAAAGATGATACAGATATACTAAATAAATATAAATGTGAACATTCTATTGAAAAAAGAATTAGATAATATAACACTTTTTCAAAATATAACCGATAATTTTGAAAAAGAACTTTATAGTGTATCCAAAATTGTAGAGTATTCAAAAGGATCAAATCCTTTTTATCCAGAGGATCTATTAAAATATTTTTATATGGTAATAGATGGTCGTATAAAAACATATCAAATAAATTTTGAAAATAATAAAGAGCAAACAATTTTTATATATAAAAGAGGAGATATGTTTGATATAATCTCTTTGCTTGATCAACAACCACATGAGATTTTATATGAAGTATTAGAGGATTGTAAAGTTTTAGAGATACCTATAGAAAAAGTTAGATATTGGATAGATACAAATCCTACTTTTAATAGACGATTTTTTCCATATCTTGCATTATCAATGAGACATACTGAAAATTTAGCAGCAGAGATATCACTGTACGAAACAAAAGATAGATTAGTAAATCTACTTCTTCAAAATGTAAATCCTCAAAATCATTTTAAATATCAACTTTTACAAAATTTATCAAATAGTGAAATAGCAAAATTGCTAGGAACTGTAAGGCATGTAATAGAAAGAACCATAAAACAACTTAAAAATGATAATATTATTGAAAAAACAAGAAAAGAGATAAAAATATTAAATTTTGAAAAACTTTTAACAAAAACTACACAAATGCTACTTAAGTAGCAAAATGTATTTTGTATTTATCATATAATTTCACATATAAAAAATATACAAGGAGTTAAAGATGATAATTACAAGATACAAAAAACCAACAAATCAATATGAGTATAATAGATTTAGAGGATTAGATCTATTTAATGAGTTTTTAAATACATTAGATACTAATAGTGAAGCAGCACAAAATATAGTAGATTTTAATCCAACAGTAAATACAAGAGAAGCTACAGATGCATACCATATAGAAGTGGATCTACCAGGGATTAAAAAAGAGGATGTAGAGGTAAAAGTAGAAGATAATATTTTAACTATTTCAGGAAAACGAGAATTAAAAGATGAGGTAAAAGAGAAATCATACTATAAAATTGAAAGTGCATATGGAAGTTTTAGTAGAAGTTTTACATTACCAGAGAAAGTTGATATAGAAAACATCAAAGCATCAAGTGAAGATGGAGTATTGGAGGTGATTATACCAAAGTTAAAAGTTATTAAAGATAGTGTTAAAAAAAT
>JAMOPZ010000418.1 GCA_027064245.1 Campylobacterales bacterium | reverse complement strand
AAAAATTCTAAAAAAACTTTTAAAACCATATTTACATACAAATAAAGCAGTTGATAAACTAAATTTTAAAGATATATTCAGACAAGCAGGACTTCATAGTATATTAAGTATTGATGAAGTTGATAGATGGCTAAAATATAGGGACAATAGAAACTCTACAAGTCATGATTATGGCGAAAATCTAGCGAATGAAACTTTAGTAATTATAGAACAATTTATTAAAGATACAAATAGATTAATAGAAGCGATAGATGCTAATTAGACCACAAGATAAAGATAGTATCATACAAATAGCTAAAGATACACTTAAAACTCCTTGTAAACTTCTAGCTTATGGTAGTCGTGTAAATGGAGAAGCACATGATATGAGTGATTTGGATATAGCTATAATTTCAAAAGATGAAATTAAACTAGATATATCCCAATATATAGAATTTAAAGAAAAGCTTAGTGATTCTAATATACCTATTATAGTACAAGTATTTGATTGGTATAGATTACCTGAATCTTTTCATAAAAATATATTAAATAATTGCGAAGAGATGGTTAGGATAGGGTATGATAAAGAGAGTTAAATTTAAAGATATATCATCTAACACCATAGTTTAAAGGCTTTTAAAGTATAAATCAACTAGAATAAATTTATGAAAACAATAAATTATAACAATAAAAAAATAACCCCAAGCAAAGTGGTATGTATAGGTAGAAACTATGTAGAACATATAAAAGAGTTAGACAATGAAACACCTGATTCTATGGTTATTTTTAACAAACCAAATAGTGCAGTAACAGATAAGTTAAACTATTTTTATGAAGATACTAGATATGAAGCTGAGATCTGTTTTTTGATTATTGATAATAAAATAGATGGTATAGGGTTTGGTCTTGATCTAACTCATGCTTTTATTCAAAATAAAATGAAACAAAAAGGTCTTCCGTGGGAGAGGGCAAAATCTTTTGATGGAAGTGCTGTTTTTAGTGAATTTGTTAAATTTGATGGCAATTTAGAAGATATTAAGCTTCAACTTTTTATAAATGATGCTTTAATACAAGAGGCTACTTATGATCTTATGATCTATAAACCAAATACTATGATAGATGAGATTAAAACTTTTATGAGTTTTGAAAATGGTGATATAGTTATGAGTGGAACTCCAAAAGGTGTAGGAACTTACAATAAAGGGGATAAATTTGAGGGTAAAATATATCATAATGATAAGCTTTTAATAATAAATTCTTGGATAGTATGATATAATTGTAAAAAAATTTAAGGAGCTTTGTTTGGATAATTATCCGTCCTTGTTTAAATTTGCATATAAGGTAAGTTTATGCAATATTTAATTTTGCTATTTATTGCAGTTATTGCAATATCGTTTTTGTGTTCTATTTTGGAATCTATACTTTTAAGTGTAACTCCATCTTATATATCTGTTTTAGAAAAAAAACAAAAAAAAATTGGTCAACTTTTAGGAAAACTAAAAAAAGATATTGATAAATCTATATCTTCAATTCTTATTTTAAATACTTTTGCAAATACTTTAGGGGCTACTGCTATTGGAGTGGAAGCTCAAAGAGTATTTGATAACAATAGTGATATTGTACTTTTTGTTTCTATTGCACTTACATTTTCTATACTATTTTTTGCAGAGATTATCCCTAAAACTATAGGTGCTGTTTATTGGAAAGAGTTAGCACCACTTGCAGCTAGAATTATAAATATTTTTGTCTTTTTAACATATCCTCTTATTATTATTACTAGATTTGTTACAACTAGACTAAATAAAGATAATGATTCTGATACAGTTTCAAGAGAGGAGTTGATCCACACTGCACTTTTAAGTGAAGAGGAGGGGGTAATAAATGATATGGAATCAGATATTATAGAAAATACTTTAACTTTAAAGAAAAAAAGAATTAAAGATATTCTAACTCCAAGAAGTGTAGTTTTTGCAGTACAAAAAGATACTTTAATTAAAGATCTTTTAGAAGATACAAGAACATATAAGTTTAGTAGAGTACCTGTGTATAGTGAATCTATAGATAATATTGTTGGTATGGTTTTAACTAAAAAAATATTTAAATATGCTATAAAAAATCCAGATGCAACTATTGAATCTATTATGAGTTCAGTAAAAAGTATAAATGAAAATATACCTGTGTTAAAAGCATTAAATAGTTTTACAAAAGTAAAAGGGCATATGTTAATAGTAACAGATGGATATGATCAAACTGAAGGTATAGTTACACTTGAAGATTGTCTAGAAACATTACTTGGACTTGAGATTATGGATGAGTTAGATACAACTGAGGATATGAGAAAACTAGCAATTACAAAAATGAGAAACAATAGAAAACAAAAAGAAAAAGATAAGGTAGAGTAGATGAAACACCTAATAACAACAGCTGATTTAACTAAAAAAGAGATTTTAAAACTTTTTGAAGATGCAGAACTTTTTGATGACTTAAAATCATCAAATTTATTAGAAGGTAAACTTATAGTTACACTTTTTTTTGAGAACTCAACAAGAACTAGAAGTAGTTTTGAAATTGCAGCAAAACGATTAGGAGCTCAAGTTGTAAACCTAGAGGTAAATACAAGTTCTACAAAAAAAGGTGAAACAGTAGAGGATACTGTAGCAAACTTAGATGCTATGAAACCAGATGCCATTATAATAAGACATAGTGATTGTGGGTTGCCTGAGAGTTTAAAAAGTTATGTATCTTGCCCTATTTTAAATGCAGGAGATGGTAAAAATGCACACCCAACTCAAGCACTACTTGATCTTTATACTATATATAAACATTATAATGGAAAAGTAAAAGGAAAAAATATAGCAATTGTAGGAGATATAGCAAACTCAAGGGTTGCTTCATCTAATTTGGAGTTATTACCAAGATTTGGATTAAATCCTATTTTAGTTTCTCCAAAAAAGTTTAAAGTAAAAACAAAATTCAAATCAACAACAAACTTAAAAAAAGTACTAAATAAAGTAGATATTATTATGAGTTTAAGGGTACAACACGAAAGACACGATAGAGCTATATTACCAGAAAAACTTGAAGTACAAAAAAAAGAGTATTCAAAAAAATATTGTATTACTAAAAAGTTATTAAAAAATCAAAAAGATATTATCCTTATGCATCCAGGACCTGTAAATAGAAATATAGATGTAAGTGATGATATGATAGAGGATAAACGAAGTAAAATCTTAGAGCAAGTTACAAATGGGGTAGCTATACGAATGGCATGTTTAAAGAAACTACTTGTAGATTAAGAGATACTTTAAATCTATATGGCTCTAAAAAAGAGCCATTTTTTTTTCTAATAAATTATGATTTAAAACAGTATGATATTATACCACTAGATCAAATGCCAAATGATATATTATATAGTATAAATAATCAAAATATAAAAGATCATAAGATAAGTTTACAAAAATATCCAATTGATTTTAAATTATACAAAAATAGTTTTAATAAAATAAAAAATCATATAAAAAATGGCAATAGCTATTTGGCAAATCTTACTTTTACTACACCTATAATATTGCATTACTCTTTAAAAGAGATATATCATAATGCAAATGCTAAATTTAAGCTTTATTATAAAGATCAATTTGTATCATTTTCTCCAGAACAATTTATACAAATTGAAGATAATAAGATCTTTACATATCCTATGAAAGGTACCATAAAAGCTAATATAAAAGATGCTTCAAATAAGCTTCTAGATGATCCAAAAGAAAAAGCTGAGCATACTATGATAGTAGATCTTCTAAGAAATGATCTTTCAATAGTAGCAAAAGATGTAAAAGTTGAAAAATTTAGATATATATCTAAAATAAAAGCAGGTACGAAAGAACTTTTACAAACTAGCTCAAAGATATCTGGTATTTTAGATAATAGTTGGCAAAATAATATTGGCGATATATTAATATCTTTACTTCCAGCAGGAAGTATTACAGGTACTCCAAAGAGGAAAACTATAGAGATATTAAATAATATAGAGGATTATAATAGAGGATATTTTACAGGTATTTTTGGTATTTTTGATGGCAATAGTTTAAATAGTGCAGTATTAATTCGATTTATAGAAAAAATAGATAATAATTTATTTTATAAAAGTGGTGGAGGTATCACTAGTGATAGTGATATTGTATCTGAATACAATGAGATGATAGATAAGGTTTATATACCATGATAAAATATTTTGAAACAATAAGGTGTGAAAATGGTATAGTTTATTATTTAGATTATCATAAAAAAAGGATATTTAGTACTATTGGTAAAAATCTAGATTTTATTTTAAATCCACCTGATAATAAACTATATAGAATAAAAGTTATTTATACAAAAGATGAGGTTTGTGATATATCATATTATACTTATACCCCTAAAAAGATAAAAAATTTTACATTAATATTTGATGATAATATAAAATATAATTATAAATATCTAAATAGAGATCAAATAGATAAATATATAAAAGACAAATCAGATGAAATAATATTTATAAAAAATGGCTATATAACAGATACTTCAATAGCAAATATAGCTATAAAAATAGATGATATATGGCTAACTCCTAAAGAACCACTTTTATATGGTACTACACGACAAAGATATCTTGATAATAAATTTTTAAAAGAGGCAGATATAACTGTAGAGATGTTAAAAAAATCAGAAAAAATAATGACTTTAAATGCTATGGTTGTTAAAGAATATTTAAAACAAGATTATTTTTAATCTTTTTTTATTATTAAAGTTGTCCATTCATTTTGATCTATTTGATCTACTAAACTATAATTTTTATCTTGTAAAAATTTATCAATCACTTTTTTACAATATTGATTCATAATACCAGATAATATCATCATTCCACCATCTTTTGTAATTTTTTTAAGATCTTTATGTATAAAAATTAAAACATCAGCTACAATATTAGCTATAACTATATCGTAAGTTTTATTAGCTAGTGCAGCTGAACCATCCCATGATCTATTTGGTTTTATATTATTAATATTAAAATTTTTTAAGGCATCTTCTACTGCAATATCATCTGTATCACAAATATCTACAATAGCTCCAAGTTTAGTAGCTGCAATACCTAAAATACCACTACCACACCCTACATCACAAATACTCATATCTTTTTTTACATATTGTCCTATAGCCTTTAAGCAGCTAGCTGTTGTTTCGTGATGACCACTACCAAAAGCTAAAGTGGGGTCAATTGAGATATTTATATATCCATCTTTTGGATCATTCCAACTAGGATGAATATAAAATGGTTCAACTAATATAGGCTGAACACTTTGTTGATATACTTTTATCCAGTCTTGATTCTCTTTTTTTTCTAATGTTATATCACATTTAATAACAGTATTAAATGCATTTGAAAGTTCAGATGTAAAAGCTTCTATACCATCTTTAATATCATCTAAATTATCTTGACTTCTTATTATAATAGCTTCATCTATCTCTTGTATAGCCTCAGTGGTTAAACTTAAAATAAGATCTAAAAAAAGTTCATAGTAAACTTCAGGTTTAACTGTAAGTTCATAATAGTATCTATCCACTATATTCTCTCCCAAACTGTACCATTTGGAGTATCCATAAGAGCTATTCCCATATCTTTTAGTTCATCTCTTATTTTATCTGATATTGCAAACTCTTTATTTTGTTTTGCCATTTCTCTTTTTTGTATCAATAATTCAAGAGTCTCTTTTATTTTACCCTCTACACCAAATTGGAAATATTGGTATGCATCAGTACCACCAATACCAAACAGATCATTAATAATATCAATTATAACTAATAAACTTTTTTTCAAATTTTTATTTTTTGGTTCTTTGTCTAATTTTTCATTTGTATCTGAAACAAACTGATCTATTAATGCTAATGCTACAGAGGTATTCATATCATCATTTAAAGCTTCAAGAAGTTTTGTTTTAAACTCTCCTATCTCTTTTGATTTGAAATTATCATAACTTAACCCATAAGCTCTTTTTTTCAGTCTATATATTTTATCCAATCTTTTTTTACTAGATAATAGATCATCATCATTAAAATTTAGATTAGATCTATAGTGGGTATTTAACATATAAAATCTTATACTCTCTCCACTATAAGTTTTTAGTGCATCTTTTAGAAAAAAGCTATTTCCAAGAGATTTACTCATTTTTTGACCATCAATATTTACAAAACCATTATGTATCCAATATTTTGCCAACTCCTGATTTGTTGCACATCTTGTTTGGCAAGCTTCATTTTCATGATGAGGAAAAAGCAAGTCTGCTCCACCACCGTGTATATCTATGGCATAAGGTTTGTCTTTTGATGCTAAATATCTATCTATCATAGCACTACACTCTATATGCCATCCTGGTCTTCCATATCCAAAAGATGTTTCATATCCTATCTCATTTTCAGGAAAAAATTTCCAAATAGCAAAATCTTTACTATCTTTTTTTTCAATATTGCTTTGAACTCTAGCTTGTGAATTTTCATCGCTTAATCTATGAGATATCTCACCATATAACTTATCTTTTGAAGTATCAAGATATACTCCATCATCTAAAATATATGCTTTATCTGTAGTTATAAGCTCCTCAACCATATCTATCATATTTTCTATATTTTGTGTAGCTTTTGGTTCAAAACTATTTGGTAAAATATTTAAAATATCCATATCTTTTTTATAAAGATCTATATAATATGATGTTATCTCTTGGATAGATTGACCTGTTTGTTTTACTTTATTTATAATTTTATCATCAATATCTGTAAAATTCTTTGCCATTTTTACATCATAGCCATTTGTTTTTAAGATTCTATGCAACAGATCAAAAACTATAGCACTTCTTGCATGTCCTAGATGTGAGTCATCATAAACAGTAGGTCCACATACATAAATAGAAACTTTATTTTCCTCTTGAGATACAAACTCAACTTTCTCTTTTTTTGAACTATCAAATAGATATATCTTTTTCATTATTTAAACAATGCCTCTAAACTTGCAGTATCTGTAGTTTTACCCTCTTGAGTATTTACACCATCATCACTTGTTGCTTGTTTTCCACTTTCAAGAACATTTAGTTCTATATCACACTGTGTTAACATAGTAGCAAGTCTAATATTTAATCCTACTTTTCCTATAGCTTTAGATTTTTGATCTTCGCTTATGGTTACAATTGCTTTATCTTTGCCATTTTGTCCACCATCTAGTTGAATCTTTACACTTTTGACTTGTGCAGGTGATAATGCACGACTTACAAACATCTCTTTAATTGGAGTATATTCTATACAATCTATATTTTCACCATTTAGTTGAGAACTTACAGCATTTATTCTTACCCCTTTTACCCCTACAACTGCACCTATTGGATCTATATTTGGTTCATTTGTA
>JAMOPZ010000417.1 GCA_027064245.1 Campylobacterales bacterium | reverse complement strand
AAAGGTTTAACTGCAAAAGCTAGAGAAGCATTAAATTTAGGTGCAACTGATCTATTTTTAGTACCAGAACAACCAGCAGATGATGGAAGTGGATATACACTAGCTCAAAAAATGGTAGGTAAGGCTTGTGGAATAGAAGGTGTTAAACCTGGAATGTATTGTGAACCAATAGCTACAACAGTTGGAAGTCAAGATACAACAGGACCAATGACTAGAGATGAGATCAAAGAGTTAGCCGCTTTATCTTTTGGAGCAGATTTTGTTCTTCAATCATTTTGTCATACTGCAGCTTATCCAAAACCAGCAGATATAGAGCTTCAACATACACTACCAGAGTTTTGGACAAGTAGAAAAGGGTTTATCTTAAGACCTGGAGATGGTGTAATTCACTCATGGTTAAATAGAATGTGTCTTCCAGATACAGTGGGTACTGGTGGAGATAGCCATACAAGATTTCCTATAGGTATCTCATTTCCAGCAGGAAGTGGACTTGTAGCATTTGCAGGGGTAACTGGAATGATGCCTTTATCTATGCCAGAATCTGTACTTGTTAGATTCAAAGGTGAAATGCAACCAGGAATTACTCTAAGAGATTTAGTAAATGCTATTCCTCATCAAGCAATAAAAGAGGGACTTTTAACTGTTGAGAAAAAAGGTAAAAAGAATATTTTTGCAGGAAGAGTTCTTGAGATTGAGGGTCTTGAAGATCTAAAATGTGAGCAAGCATTTGAGTTAAGTGATGCTTCAGCAGAGCGAAGTGCAGCAGCTTGTACAGTAAAATTAAATAAAGAACCAATTATTGAATATTTAGAGTCAAATATAGTATTAATTGAAGAGTTAATTGCTCAAGGTTATGAAGATAGTGCAACTTTACAAAGAAGAGCAGATAAAATGAGACAGTGGATAAAAAATCCACAACTATTAGAAGCTGATAAAGATGCAAAATATGCAGCAGTGATTGAAGTAGATTTAAATAAGATAACTGAACCAATTTTAGCATGTCCAAATGATCCAGATGATGTAAAAACTTTAACAGAGATTCATGAAGCTGGACTTCATACTAATATAGATGAAGTATTTGTAGGATCTTGTATGACAAATATTGGATTATTTAGAGCTGCAGGTGAAGTTTTAAGAGGTGAGGGTCAAGTACCTACAAAACTATGGATATGTCCACCTACAAAAATGGATGAAAAAACTCTTCAAGAAGAGGGATACTATAGTGTATTTGGAAGTTCTGGTGCTAGAACTGAGATACCTGGATGTTCTTTATGTATGGGTAATCAAGCACAAGTTGCACAAAATGCATATGCATTTAGTACAAGTACAAGAAACTTTGATAATAGACTAGGGCGTGGCGCTCAAGTATATCTAGGATCTGCAGAATTAGCAGCTGTAACTGCATTAAAAGGTAGAATTCCTACAAAACAGGAGTATTTAGATATTGTACCAAACAAAATTAAACCAGAGATGACAGATGATGTTTATAAATATTTAAATTTTAATAAAGTAAGTAAAGCTTCTTTAGTAGATATGGTAAAATAGTATATATCTAAATTAGTTATAAAACTATAAAGCCATCTAAAGATATTGTATCTTTAGATGGCTTTTTTAATTGTGCAGTGATCTCATAATATAGAATTAAACTGAGATAAGATACAATGTTTCTATGAATAAAAATATAGATACAAAATGTGGTTTCGTAGCGACAGTTGGTCGCCCAAATGCAGGTAAAAGTTCGCTTTTAAATTGGCTTGTCGGTCAAAAAATAAATATGGTTTCTCATAAAGCAAATGCTACAAGAAAAAGATCAAATACAATAGTGATGCACAATCAAGATCAGATAGTTTTTGTAGATACTCCAGGGTTACATAAAAAAGAGAAGCTTATAAATCAATATATGCTAGATGAGGCATTAAAAGCTATAGGTGATTGTGATCTTATACTTTATCTGGCTCCTGTTACAGATCAGATAAAATATTATAAAGAGTTTTTAGTACAAAATAAAAAAAATACTCCGCACATAGTATTACTTTCAAAAAGTGATTTTGTTTCTAAAAATGAACTTTTAGATAAACTAGATGAATATAGTGAATTTGAGGATCAATATAAAACAATTATCCCTGTATCTATTAAAAAAGGTGCAAAACAACATATTATTTTAGATGAGGTTGTAAAACATCTTCCTATTTCTCCACCTTTATATGATACTGAGATTATTACCACTTCTCATTTAAGAGAGATATACAAAGAGTTTATTAGAGAGGCTATTTTTGATAATATTAGTGATGAGATACCTTATGAAACAGATGTCCTTATAAATAAAGTACAAGAAAAACCAAATATAGATGTGATTAAAGCTACAATTGTAGTAGAGAAATCTACACAAAAAGGGATGATCATAGGTAAAAATGCAACAGCTATAAAAAGAATAGGGCAGTGTGCTAGAAGAAAGATAGAGGAATTAACATATAAAAAAGTTTATCTTGAACTTTTTGTATCTGTAAAAAAAGGTTGGACAAAAAATAAAACAGCTTTAAAAGAGCTTGGGTATGATTTTATATAATATAAAGGTTAAAAAGTGCAAAATAAAATTATAGAGTTATTAAAAAAAAATAATTTATTAAAAATTATAGATCAAGAGTTAGATATATATCTTGAGATTCCTCATATTGCATATATAGAGGTAAAACAAAAAAATAGCAAAGCATTGCTTTTTACAAATACAGTTGATAAGAAAAATAATAAAAAGTTTAAAGAACCAGTTTTAATGAATATATTTTGTTCACCAAAAGCAGTAGAACTTTTTATTGGAGATATAGAAAATATTGCATCTGAAATTCAAGGGTTGCTTAAAATGAAGCCTCCTAAAGATTTTATGGGAAAACTCTCTATGGCAACAGATCTTTTTAATCTTAAAAATATTTTTCCAAAACGATTAAATGGTCGTGGTGAGTCTCAAGAGATAATAAAGTTAGGTAAAGATGCAAAATTAAGTGATCTTCCTATTCTTACAACTTGGGAGCAAGATGGAGGTCCATTTATAACTATGGGGCAGGTATATACTACCTCTTTAGATGGCTCTATGCACAATCTTGGAATGTATAGACTTCAAGTTTATGATGATTATACTTTAGGGATGCATTGGCAAATACACAAAGATAGTAATCACTTTTTTCATGAGTATAAAAAAGCTGGCAAAAAGATGCCTGTATCTATTGGAATTGGTGGGGATCCTATGTATATATGGTGTGGTCAAGCTCCACTTCCTATAGGGGTATTTGAACTTCTTTTATATGGATTTGCAAAAAAAGAGCCAGCAAAGTTAGTAAAATCTATAACAAATAATATATATGTACCTCATGATGTGGACTATGTAATAGAGGGGTTTGTAGATGTGCAAAATCTAAAAATAGAGGGTCCATTTGGTGATCATACGGGGTACTATACACTAGAAGAGGAGTATCCGTATTTAGAAGTAAGTGCCATTACACAAAAGAAAAATCCAGTTTTTGCAGCTACTGTTGTAGGGAAACCACTTTTAGAAGATAAATATATGGGGTATGCAACGGAGCGAATATTTTTGCCATTACTTAAAACTACTGCTCCAGATTTGATTGATTATTATATGCCTGAAAATGGAGTATTTCATAACCTAATTTTAGCAAAAATAAAAACACTATATCCAGGACATGCACAACAAGTTATGCATGCTTTTTGGGGAGTAGGGCAGATGAGTTTTGTAAAACATGCTATTTTTGTAAACCAAGATGCACCAGAACTTGAAAGTAAAGAGATAATTCCATATATTTTAAATAGATTTCATATAGATAATCTTCTTATAACTAAAGGTGTAGTAGATGCTCTTGATCATAGTAGCCCAAAATTTGCAATGGGTGGAAAGCTAGGGGTTGATTGTACAGATGATAAAATTGAAGATCTAAATATCACTATATTAGATGATGATAATTTATTATCTAAAATGCAAAATATTTCAAGTGAGATAAAAGAGTTAAAACAATATTATAAAGATACCTCAAACCCTATAGTTGTAATAGGTGTAGAAAAAATACGAAATCAAAAAAGTTTAATAGATGAGTTAAAACCACTTTTTAATCATATAAAAATATTAGTAATTGTAGATATAAAAAATAACTCTTTAGATAACCCTTATATGTTAGTATGGAGAGTAGTAAATAATATAGATAGTAATAGAGATATATATCTTTTTGATAATACAGTAGCTGTTGATGCTACAAATAAAAATATTTTAGATAACTTTAAAAGAAGATGGCCCGATGATGTAGTGTGTACAAAAGAGGTAATAGGTAGTTTAAAAGAAAAAAATATTATAGATATAGATGATGATTTTATAAAAAGATGGGGTATTTTATAAAATGTATAATCTTGAAACTTTAAAATCCAAGATTATAAAAATTAATGATAAGTTAAAAGATGATGGAGTTATTTTAGATGGTGTTTTTGGTTCGTATGCAAGAGGAGATGCAAAAGATGATAGTGATATAGATATTTTATATCATCTTGAGGACAAATTTTTTAAAAAATATCAAGGTTTTATAGGATTTAAAAAACTTGATGAGATAAAACAAATTGTATCAAATGAATTAAAATTAAAAGTAGATTTTGCACCAAAAAATAATCTTACTTTAGTAGGTAAACACTATATTTTAAAGGATATTATATATGTCTAAAATATCATTGAGTGCTAAATTAGATTTTATAATTCTAATGTGTGATAATATAGAAAAAATTACAAAAAGACATAAAGGTATTGTTAAAGCTTTAGAAGATTTTGAGGGGCAAATGGCTATTTTAATGGCTATATCTCAAATAGGGGAAACATTAAAGAAATTACCTATAGAAATTATTCAAAAGTATAAGTTACAAAATGATTTAGATGGTGCATATTATACTAGGAATTATATTGTGCATGATTATGAGGGTGTTGATTTGGCACTTATTGAAAATATGGTACGAGTGCATATTCCAAATTTAAAAATTATAATAGAAGATATAAAAAATAATGAGTAAAAATCTATTATCAAAATTTACCCATTTACATCTTCATACTGAGTTTTCTATGCTAGATGGTGCAAATAAAATACCAGCATTAGCTAAAAAAGTAAAAGAGTTAGGTATGAATAGTGTTGCTATGACAGATCATGGTAATATGTTTGGTACTATTACATTTTATAATGAGATGAAAAAAAATGGGATAAAACCTATTATTGGTATAGAAGCATATCTACACAATAGTGAGGATATAGGTGATAAATCAACCAAACAAAGATTTCATCTATGTTTATTTGCAAAAAATGATATAGGGTATAAAAATCTTATGTTTCTTTCATCTCAAGCTTATATGCATGGATTTTACTATTACCCAAGGATCAATAAAAAGCTTTTAAAAGAGAATTGTGAAGGATTAGTATGTAGTGCTGCTTGTTTACAAGGGGAGATAAATTGGCATCTTAATTTAAATAATGAAAGAAATATTAAAAATGGTGCAAAAGGGTATGAAGAAGCAAAAAAAATAGCCCTAGAGTATAAAGAGATATTTGGTGATGATTTTTATCTTGAGATTATGCGTCATGGGATAGTAGATCAACACTATATAGATAAACAAATTATTCAATTAAGCCTAGAAACAGGTATAAAAATAATTGCAACAAATGATACTCACTATACAAATGCAAAAGATGCCCAAGCTCATGAGGCTTTTATGTGTATAGCTATGAATAAACTTTATGATGATCCAAATAGACTTAAACATAGTGTACATGAGTTTTATGTAAAATCTCCACAAGAAATAGCTAGACTTTATGCAGATATCCCTGAAGCTGTAGCAAATACTCAAGAGATAGTTGATAAATGTAATCTAGAGATAAAATTAGGAAATCCAACTCCGCCAAACTTTAAATTTACTAGAGAAAAAGCAGCTGTTCATAACTTGCAATTACCAGAACCTGAACTTGAATATAGCTTGGAAAATGATAAGGTTCTTTTTATACATGAGTGTTGGCTGGGACTTGATGAACGACTTAAAATAGTAGATCCATCAAAACATCAAGAGTATAAAGATAGACTTCAAGTAGAGATAGATATTATAAATAATATGAAATTTCCAGGATATATGCTAATAGTTTGGGATTTTGTAGCATATGGTAAATCTATAGGGGTACCAGTGGGACCTGGAAGGGGAAGTGCTGCTGGAAGTTTAGTAGCATTTTCTTTAAAAATTACAGATATTGATCCTATTCCTTATGGATTACTTTTTGAGAGATTTCTAAATCCTGAGCGAGTATCTATGCCAGATATTGATATGGATTTTTGTCAAGCAAGGCGACAAGAGGTTATAGACTATGTTGTAAGAAAATATGGTAGAGAAAATGTAGCTCAGATTATCACTTTTGGTAAATTGTTAGCAAAAGGGGTTCTTCGTGATGTAAGTAGAGTTCTTGACTATCCTTTATCAAAAGCAGATGCTTTTGCAAAGCTAATACCAGATGAATTAGGGATTAATTTAGAAAAATCTTTTGAGAAAGAACCAAAAATAAAAGAGTTAATAGACTCAGATAAAGATGCTGCACGAGTATGGGAGTATGCAATAGCATTAGAGGGACTAAATCGAAATGCAGGAACCCATGCAGCAGGAGTGGTAATATCAAATGATCCATTATGGAATAAAACACCACTTTTTAAGCCAAGTGGACTTGATACTATAGCTACTCAATATAATGGAAAGTATGTGGAGGATGTCGATCTAATCAAATTTGACTTTTTAGGTTTAAAAACTCTTACTGTAATTGAAGGGGCATTACAATTAATAGAAAAAAGGCATGGTAAACGGATAAACTTTATAGAACAAGATGTAAATGATAAAAAAGTTTATGATCTAATTTGCACAGGTCATACAATAGGATTATTTCAAATAGAATCTAGTGGTATGCAAGATCTTTGTAGAAGACTAAAGCCATCTAATTTTGAGGATATTATAGCTGTATTAGCTCTATATAGACCAGGACCTATGGAGTCTGGTATGCTTGATGATTTTATAGATAGAAAGCATGGAAGAGAAGAGATAAACTATTTTTATGATGAGTTTACAGAACCTTTAAAACCAATATTAGAGCCAACTTATGGAGTGATTGTTTATCAAGAACAAGTTATGCAAATAGTACAAACTATAGGTGGTTTTTCTTTAGGTGGAGCCGATTTAGTACGAAGAGCTATGGGTAAAAAGATCAAAGAGGAGATGGATAGACTAAAAGGTGAATTTGCTGTTGGTGGTGTAAAAAAAGGGTATAAAAAAGAGCATTGCGAAGAGCTGTTTGATTTGATTGTAAAATTTGCTGGATATGGGTTTAATAAATCTCATAGTGCTGCATATGCTATGGTTACATTTTATACCTCATATTTAAAAAACTACTATCCAGCAGAGTTTATGGCAGCACTTTTAACACTAGAAAAAGATAATACAGATAAAGTTGTAAGA
>JAMOPZ010000416.1 GCA_027064245.1 Campylobacterales bacterium | reverse complement strand
ATGCCAAACGGTGTAGATACTCATGAGCTCGATGGGGAACATTTCTAGTTTGAAACCCAGCTATACTACTCCAACCCTGCTTTTTAAAAAACTCTTTTGTTTTTTTAGGGTTTAGGGCATCTTCTAGCAAAGTGTTATCTAGTAGTGTAACTTTTCCACCAACTCTATACTTACCTCTGTTTAACTCTTTTTTTACCCCTGGGTGATTAATGTCATCTGTACCAAAGATTTTTACTATATCTTCATCTTTTACTTTATATATATCTTCCACTTCTACTTTAGCTACCACTTTACCATCAAGTAGAAGTTCAACAACATCTTCATCTATCATACTATGTGTGTCTAAAGTGATAGGTATAGTCCAAACACTACCATCAGACAAACACATACTATCTACAACACTTCTGTAATCTTTAGAGTCCATAAAACCATCAAGTGGTGCAAATAGTCCTGTTTTTATGTTTATAATATCTTGTAATATCTCTTCATTTATATCTATCATATTTATAACTTTATCTCTTTTAGTATTTTACTTATACATTCATCTAAACTAAGGACACCAGTATCGAGAGTTAAACTAGGTTTAGTTGGCTCATCAAAGATCATATCTACACCTACTACATTTGTATTGTTTTTATATACGAAGTCTTTGTTTGTGATGTTTTTTATCTCTCTTTTTAGATACACTTCAAAGTAGTGTTCAAACTTCTCTCGTGCAAACTCTCTTAAAAACTCAAATGGAGATATATTTGCCACTATAGGGATAATACCATTTTTCTCTAGTAGATACACACTTAGCATCATTCTCTTGATGTTTGTTACTCTATCTTCTTTAGAGTAGCCTAAGTCATTATCATAAAAGCCTCTTACTATATCACCATCTATGATAAAACTTTTCACACCCTCTTTATCGAAATGTTTTTTTAACTCTTGTGCTATAGTTGTTTTTCCACTTCCACTTATGCCTAGTAACCATATAACCATACTAAACCAATCTCAGTATAAGTGTAAATGATATTTTCATTTTAAAACCTTTAACCCAAATCATATCTAGCTATTTTACAATAAAAAACCTAAATTTCACTCATCTTTTATATTAGACTTTTTTCAAAATTTTCTATAAAGTAGTAAAAGAGAATGCTAAGAACAAGTCCATGATTTTTTGAAAATCATATCTTCTTAGAATATTAATTGATGCAATAAAGACTATTATTTAAATAAATATCTTTTAAATCATCTGAATAGTTTATTTTTTTATTGTATTTATTTTTCAATAAAGACTTACAATGATTTAATAGCTTTGCATAGTTTGAATAATTATTATTTAAAATTATATTTATATCATCTATTTTTAATTCTTTTTCAATTATTTGAATATTTAACCAAAGGTTTCTTAGTGTCTTATCATTAGGGTTATTCATATAGAATGCAATTTCATGGTTTAATTCTTCATAAATAGTATGTACATTATTATATTTTAATAATAAATCTTTTTTAATCTCTTTTTCATACTTTTTACTAGATATTAAAATTATATCTACATTATCTAGTGAATTTTTACTTACTATCTCATAGTTTAATATTTTTTTTCCAATTAATGCAACATTAGAATCACTGAAGTATTTAATATTAAGTTTCGTAAAATCATAAATTTGCATAAGTACAGTAGTAAAATGCTCACCTGCACCATAAATTGCTAATTTTTTATCTTTAAATTTATCAAAATAGTTATTAATTCTAATTTTTGAAGTTTTTATAAATTTATTTTGATAGTAATTTTTAATTAAATTAAATTGTTCAGTTATTATATAATTCTTTATAAATGATAAAATTTGTTTTTCCGATGAACCTATATTAAAAATATTTTTATCTCTTAATTTTTTAATATCTATTGATTTGCTATTTACATAATTTTTATTAGATAAATATTTGTTAATCAAATTAATTAAATCTAATTGATTTGTAGCTATATCACCAATAATATTTAAATTTTTAACATAATATTTATCTCCATAGTCGTTCATATACTTTTTTAGTTTAGGTATATAGAAAATAACTGGTTTTAAAGTTGCAAAAGCATATGTATAAGCTGAACTTCCTAATCCATCAGAGATAAAAACTTTTGCATTTGTAAAGTTTTCTAAATAAGATTTTTCTCTATCTAATTCAAAATTAGTATAATAATTTAATTTATTGGAATAATCTTTAATATAATCATGATCTATTTCAGAAGGATGAGGCCTAAGCATAATTTTATATTTTGGAAATTTTTTTAGTATATTATAAATGAACTCACTATCTTGTATTATGGGAGTTATTGTTTCACAATTCCACATAATTGTTGATATAGCAATTACTATTAATAACTTATGATTATTTTTATTTCTAGTATAATAGTCAATAAATTTGTCTAATTTAGGATACCCCAATGAAATAGAATTATCAGTTTGTAATATTTTAGAACTTACAATATTTATATCTATTGGTGATTTACTTTTTTTAGCATAAAAAGAATGATTAATTGTATCAGTATTTTTTATATTACTTAAAATAGGATTTGGATCATCTATAATCCCATGATTTATATTTATATGTTTACTTTTAGCTGGAAGTTTAGCTGATGTCGTACCTATAAAAATACTAATAAAAGAAAAGAATCTAAGATAGTCTAATCCAAAAAAATAATTATTTTCAATAGATGGCTTATCAAAAAATATAATTAAATTATTTAAATTTTGAGATAAATTACCAAAAGTATCTTTATATCTTTCCAAGTAAATAAGAGCGTATGCATATTTATTACTAATTAAATTATTTTTTAACAATAAAATATAAAATAAGTCAATATATGAAGTATGATTGTTGTTTATAATAAAGTTGATATCTTTTGTATGTAAATTATTTTCTAATTTTGTTATATTTTCCCATAAAAAATTAAAAGTATCTTTTTTAACTATATCCATATCTAATAGTATATCAGTGCAAATATCATTTTGATAAAGGTTATTATCATATAAATATTTAAATGAGTTTAGATCGTGGTAAAAATTTTTTACTAATATTAATATTGTTGTATTCGTATCAATAGATATTTTTTTATTAATATTTGCAATATTGATAAAGTTAATAATATTCAAACTATCTAAATTTAATATATCTTTATATTTAGAATATGTATCTTTTTCAAAAAATAGTATTATTTTTTTATCTTTAAATCTAGATAGATACTCGAGAATATTATTTTTTGAATTTAAAATTATTTTATTTTTATAAAAAGTTTCTAAATTCATTATAATGTTATCCTTTATCAAGATTATTTAATTATAGTATAACATATTCACTATAATAAATTAAATACATATAAGTTTTTTGTTTTCGTTTTAAATATATCATAAATTTCATCACTATAATTTGGAGATACTATTATAATACAAGATTTATCGAAATTAATATCATTTATATCTTTTGTATATTGATTGTTTTTATAGTTATCTATGTATCCATTAAATTTAGAATTATTTAATAAATCATTTAATTCTTGAGTCATATCATTGTATGGTGCAATATAAAAATTATCATACTGATTGAGTATTTTTTTTAATTTTGCTAATTTATATTTTTTGACAAAATATTTGTATTTAAAATAAAGAGATGTTAGAGGAATAAAATATTTTCTTTTTTTTATACGATTATTATTTTTTATTGTATTTGAGATTAAAGATATATAATTGTCAATAACATTTCCAGTAAAAACTAAATCTCTAGATAATAATTTGTCATCATGTGTAAAATCTAGTGTTTTATTTATTGTATCATTAATAAGAGTAGTATTAAATAATCTTTTTTCCTTTATTAATATACATGAAGTTAATAATTTTGTTGTTGTATAATCCCAATCATAAAAATCAACTACAATGGTATTTATATGGCATAATGTAGACCATATTATTGTATTGGACTGTGTACAAATAAATAATTTTGCAGAAGGTAATATTTCAAATAAAGGTTTCTTACTGATTTTGCAAGAATATTTATTTTCTAAATATTGATAATTATCATATTTCATACTTGGATGGAGTGATAGGATTAAGTTAAAGTTATTAATTGATGATGAAATTTCAACTAAATATTCTATTCTTTTTTTTGCTTCTGCAAAAGTACAATAATTATGCTCAAAAAATTGTGGAACTGCTAATATAATAGTATTAGTTTTATTTATTGTTTTTTTATAATTTATATATAATTGATCATAGTTAATATCACCGATAAGTTTTATCTTTTCTTGGTCAATACCATTTTCAATAGATATATTTTTATGATAAAGATTACTTACGCTTAAATATCTTGTATATAAAGCACCACCATAAAGCCATGGATTTGAAGATAATAGATTATAATTCTTTAAAAAATTTAAAACAGGTGCAGTATAATAAAAAATGTTATTAAGTTTAGTAAATTTACTATAAACTTTATTAAAAATATATTTTTCATAAAATGTATTATTTTCATGTAACATATATTGAAGTTTTCCTTTTCTAAAATAATCATCAGGTTCCATCATTATTGCAGAAGGTATAATCGTAGGTATATTCAAATCATAAGCAGCCTTTAATAATCCAATATTATTTAGTGAAGTATCTTGAGTATGTAATATTAATTCTATATTGTTGTTTTCAAGATATTGGTTAGCTAAATTATAACTATATTTATATTTAAGTGTTGTAGAGTATTGTGTACAATAATTTAAAAATGAGTTATTTTTTTTAAATTTTATTGGTTCTATTGAAATGAATAAATTCTTGTAAAAGTAAAACTCAATTTTTTGATTATTAAAAATACATTTTTTATTAACTTCTTCAGATGTTTGATAATAATCTAATAAAATAATTGTAATATTAAAGTTATTTAATAAACTTTCTATTAATTTTCGATATATATCAATAACTTTAAAATTTAAAACTAAGAGTATTTTTCTTTTCGCAATATCCATTACCAATCCATAACCATTAAACACCTTTTACTTAATTACATATAATAGTAGTATTTATTACCTTTAAAATTTATTTTATTTATAATCTCTTGAGCATAAAATTCACTTAGAATAACCACAGTTGTATCACTACTATCAAGCTGATAAAAAGTCTCTACAGAAATTACATTATATTTACATTTTACATTACTATAATTTTTATCAATAACTGCAATAATGTTTATATTAAGCTCTTCTATATAAGTAATAAATTTTTCACATAATTCTCCTGCTGCATATATATATATTTGCCTAATATTGTCATTTTTTAATTTTTCCATAATATTATAAAACAATCCATATTTAGAAGTAATAGATTTCTTTAATAAAAATAATGTTTTATCATTTAAATCACAATATTTGTCTATAATTAAATTTTGTTTATCACTTGAAATGAGTAAAATCATATTTCTATATAAAAGTAACTTTTTTGAAATATGAATATTTTTTAAATGACTATATTTATTTAAAAATAAAAATGTATTTTTGATTATATCAAATCTTTTTTCTTCTAAATAGTCATTTTGCTTTATTTTGTAGCAAATATAATTTACAATACTAACAATTCTTTTTTGATAAGATTCTTGATATTTTTCATAAATTTTATGTTTAGATAAAAATATTTGTAAATCATTAATATTTAAAATAAGATCATTAATATGTTTTTTTGAAAATACATTAGATATGGATTTAGGATTATGATAATAATTATAAAAGGAAGCTTGAATAGTGGATATTTGTTTTGCATAATAAACTAATTTATATGTTGTAGGTGCATCTTCAAAAAAAACATCTTTTGGATAATATATATTATTTTGTAAAAATAACTTTTTTCTATACAATCCAAGAGGTGCACTAGGAGGTAATGTACCTTCTATAAGCTCAATAAAATATTGATTTTTTACTTTTGGTAATATTTTACTTACCTTTACTATATTCTCATTTATGTCTAAATAATTACATCTTGCAAAAACAATATCAATATCTTCTTCAAAGGCTCTATACATTTCTTGCAACATAATTGGTTCAATAGTATCATCACTGTCAACAAATGATAATATATCTGCTGAAGATAAAGATATACCACGATTTCTTGTTGCACTTAAACCTTGATTTTGCTGTGAATATATTTTAATTCTTTTATCTTGTAGTTGTAGATTTTTTAATATACTAAAACTATCATCTGTTGAACCATCATCTATAGCAATAATTTCAAAATCTGTAAAAGTTTGTTGTAGTATAGATTTAAAGCATCTTTGTAAATATTTTGCCGTATTATATACAGGAACTATTATAGAGATTAATGGCTTATTATTCATATTTTATATCTCAAATTTAGATTTTTTCGGTAACATTGTATTTAGTGCTTCTTTAATAAGCCTTTTAGATAATTCAAAGTCTCTATGGCTCATATCTTCTTTTGTATATCTTCCTTTAGATATATCATCGTTTATACAATAAAAAGTGTATTTTTTAGATTTTATATCTTTATTAACATTATATGAATCTTTTAGAGTTCTTATTTCTATATATTTTCTTGTTTTTTTATAATCTATATAATTAAGTGGTATAAAGTTACCACTTACTAATTGCCAATACCTAAATAAATACTGTGTTACATCTTCATTTGTTCTAAATTTTGAAGAACTAACTTCTAAAAGTTTTTTTTCTTCTTTTTCCCATAATATTTCAAAAGTTGATTTTAAAAATGGTTGCGGATGATGATTGCCTACAAATCCTGTATGACCTTTTTTGATATACATACATGCTATAGTTTGGATAATCTCTTTACCATATAATGGGTAAAACCATTTAAAAAAGTTTTTAAATACTAACTTTTTTTTCTCATATTCTGGCTTTATATGTCTATTGAAATTTTTATTGATTATATCTATATTATTAAGGAGCATATGAGATATTGAACCATCATGAATGCTATCTAGTATAGCAAAATCAAGAGGTAAATTATTTTTAAAAAAAACATCTGGCTTAATTGGTTTTAAGATAAAAAAATCATCATTAAAATAAACAAATTTTTCACTCAAACCTTTAATCCTATGCAAATTAATTTCTAATGGATTAACATTAAAAAGTGGTAAATATTTTTTATCTATAAAATCTTCATGTTTTACTATTACTAATTTTGGATGATTTATATTTAACCATTTTGGTAAATGCCCATATGTTATAAAATATATTTTATTAACCCAAGGTGTAAATTCTTCAAATGCTCTAAAAATATATTGTAAATTATCCCAATCTATAAAACGGCTATTAGTATTTAGAATTTTATTTGATGGTATATATTTTTTCTTTTCTTCTAACCATTCTTTATCATTTCCATCAACCCAAGGTATAACAAAATCAATATTATTTTGTTTATATGGCATTAAATTCCTTTATATAAATAAAAATAACTAGTTCTTAACTCTTTTGGAACAAATTGTTTAACAACTTTTTTAAGTTTCATTGGATTTTTTTCAATTTTGATTCTAGCATCTGGATTTACACTAAAGTATTTATCTAAATGATAAAGGCTATATCCATAATTTTTATATAATTTTACAAAATTATCTTTAAAAATACCATTT
>JAMOPZ010000415.1 GCA_027064245.1 Campylobacterales bacterium | reverse complement strand
GCATAACTATTTTGTTCCAAAAATAGTATATTCTCTTTTATTTTAGGAATATTTAAATTTCTTTTTATATTTTTTGCTATATCTTTTTTAAGTGTTTGAATACCAATTTCTAGCTGTAAACTTCCTTTTGGAAACTGTACTATTTTATCTCTTAATTTTTGAGGAAATTGATCAGGAACAACCTCAAAGTGGCAAAAATATTGCTCTTTCTTTTCTAAAAAGAAATCAAGTATTTTTATGGAAGTATCAATATTTAGATTAAAAGTTCTATCTATAAATTTGTAGTTTCGCACCCCTTTATCCCAAAGCATCTGCATATTTTGTAAAAAAAGGTCAAGATCAAAGTTTCTTACTTTTTTATCAATACTTGAAAGACAAAATTCACAAGTAAAAGGACATCCTCTACTAGCTTCTACATAGATATATCTATTTGTTATATCGTTATCATTATAATATTTATAGGGTAATTGTATAGTAGATAGATCAAGCATCTTTGGATAAAATATTTTTTGTTTAGGTAAATTATTATCTAATATATTTTTACATAAACTATAAAATTGCTCTTCACCCTCACCTTGAATAATATAATCAGCCCAGCTTAGATTTACTCTAAATGGCTCATAGCTTACTTCTGGACCACCTAGTATAATAATAGTATTTGGTGATACTTTTTTAATGATTTGTATAAGTTCACTAACATCACTAGCATTCCAAATATATGTACCTATTGCTATGATTTTTGCATTAAAAGATAATATTCTTTGTGCTATATCGTTCATTCGTTCATTTGTAACATACTCATATATGGTAGCTTTACTTTGAATCTCTTTTAAGTTTGCATATAAATAACGAAGCCCAATAGATGTATGACTATATCTACCATTTAAAGTTGTAAGAAGAATATCGTGCAAATTAATTAACCTTTATATTTTTATGATATAATATAATAATATTAATTAAAAAGAGAATAAAATATGTTATCAACACTAAATGAATCACAACAAAAAGCAGCCAAACATATAGATGGTCCACTTCTTATTTTAGCAGGAGCAGGTAGCGGAAAGACAAAAACTATTACAACAAGACTTGCTTATCTTATATCTATAGGAATTGATCCAGCTTCTATTCTTACACTTACATTTACAAATAAAGCAGCTACTGAGATGCGTGAGAGAGCTTTTTCTCTTATAGATATTACAAAAATATCATATCCTCCTATGCTTTGTACTTTTCATAAATTTGGATTGTTGTTTTTAAAATTTAATATTACAAAATTAGGTAGAAAAAATAATTTTGTAATAATAGATAGTGATGATAAAAAAAAGATTCTAAAAACTCTTGATAAAGAGACAACAACTTCTATACTGGCATCTGAAATATCAAAATTTAAAAACTCTATTATGAGTGTAGAGGATGTAAAAGCATCTGCAACAGATAAGTACTATTTAAATTTAGCAAATGTTTATGAAAAATATGAAAATTATCTAATAGAAAATAATCTTGTAGATTTTGATGATCTTTTACTTTTAACATATAAATTATTGGTACAAGATAAAGAGTTAGCAAAGCAAACCAGCCAAAGATACCAATATATTATGGTAGATGAGTATCAAGATACAAATGAGTTACAATATATGTTATTGAAAAAATTGTGTGAATCTCACAATAACCTTTGTGTAGTAGGTGATGATGATCAGTCTATTTATGGATGGAGGGGTGCAACTATAAAAAATATTTTAACATTTGGCGAAACTTTTGAAAATGTAAATATAGTAAAATTAGAGCATAATTACAGATCAACAGATACTATTCTTTTACATGCAAATGCACTTATAGAACATAATCGTGATAGATTAGGAAAAAAACTAATAGGAACTAAAGGCAAAGGTGATAGTATAAATCTTTATGAGTCAAGTGATGAAAATCATGAAGCAAGAAAGATAGCAGATGATATATTAAGTCTTGTAAATAGTGGAGAGAGCTTAAATGATATTGCTATAATTTTTAGGGTAAATGCACTAAGTCGTGCTTTAGAAGAGGCATTTGTAAGGGCAAAAATAAACTATAAATTAGTAGGTGGTATGAAGTTTTATGAAAGAGCTGAAATTAAAGATCTTATAGCTTATTTTAGGGTTATTACAAATGCAAATGATAATTTTTCTATTAAAAGAATTATAAATAAACCAAAAAGAGGAATAGGCAAAACCACAATAGAAAAATTAGATTTAGAGTCTCATAAAAAACAAAGATCAGTTTTTTCTATTATTAAAGAATATACACCAGAAGAGTTAGCTTCTTTAGTTGGTAAAAAAAATAGTAGAACACTAAAAGTATTTATGGCTTCTATTGAGGATCTTCAAGATATCTTAAAAGAGGGTAGAATGCAATTTATTGATATTTTTGAAGATACATTTGATTTTAAAACTACATATTCAAAATTAATAGATGCAGAAGATAGAATAGCAAATATAGATGAATTTTATGGATATTTAAGGGACTTTTTTAAAGAAAATTTAGATTTAGGACTTGATGATTTTTTAAATGAAATTTCATTAGAGAGTGCTGCAGATACTATATCAAATGAGTCTATATCTCTTATGAGCATACATGCTGCAAAAGGGTTAGAGTTTAAACATCTATTTATCATAGGACTTGAAGAGGGATTTTTCCCACTAACAGGTGATGGAAGTGACCTAGAAGAGGAGAGAAGATTAGGTTATGTAGCAATGACACGAGCAAAAGATAAATTAACATTAAGTTATGTTCATAGTAGATTTTATAAAGGTAGAAGAACACAACTTACAAAAAGTAGATTTTTAACAGAGGCCGGTCTTATAAAAGGATCTTTAACTATACAAAAAAACGAAGCATTTAAAAAAGATGATATTGTAAAACATAAACTTTTTGGTATGGGTCGTGTGCTAAATGTACAAAAAGCAGGAAAAGATCTAAAATTAAAAATAAATTTTGGTAGTTCAACTCGTGATATTTTATCTTCATTTGTGGAAAAACTATAAGTTATGAATAGATTATTTGTAGTAAATAAACCTATTTTTATAAGTAGTAATTTTTATCTAAAAAAGATAAAAAGAAAATACAAAAATAAAAAAGCAGGTTTTAGTGGTACACTAGATCCATTTGCAAAGGGGTGTTTAATAGTAGCTTTTGGACAATATACTAAACTTTTTCGATATCTTAAAAAAACACCAAAAAGTTATAAAGCTGTTATATTTTTAGGTGCCCATAGTTCTAGTCTTGATATAGAAAATATTGAGGTATCAAACAATATTATAGATCCAATAGATCAAAATATAATTAAAAAAGAGTTATTAGATCTAAAAGGTAAATTGGAGTATCTTCCACCAAAATATAGTGCAAAAAAAATAGATGGTAAAAGGGCATACGATTTAGCTAGAGCAGGAGTTGATTTTGAAACTAAAAAGATAACATCTATTATTTTTGATATAAAATTTTTAAGTTATTGTCACCCTTTTATTACATTTGAAATAAGTGTTAGTGAGGGAAGTTATATAAGAAGTATTGCCCAAATATTTTTAGATAAGATAGATCAAATAGGAACATTAAGTTATCTTGAGAGATTAAATGAGGGTAAATTGAGATTTGAAGATGAAAAAGAGCTAGATCCCTTAAAATATATAGATCTTCCTATAAATCATTATAGTGGTACACAAGAGTGGTTTGAACTTGGAAAGAAACTATCTATTGAGTATTTTTCGCAAAAAGAAGATGGTGAGTATTTAGTGATCTTTGATCAGTTTTTTTCTATTATAAAAATTGTTGATCAAAATATTAGTTATAGTTTAAATAAGGTTTTAAGATGAAAAAAAAATCATATGCAAAAGTTAATATATTTTTAAAAATAGTAGGTCGTAGAGATAATTATCATCTTTTAGCTTCACGCTTTGTTATGATAAAAGATTTATTTGATATAGTTGAATTTCAAAAAGGTATATTTGATAAGTTTATTATTGAAGGTCAGTTTGGTTGTAGTATAGAGCAAAATACTATTTTTAAAGCATACAAAGAACTTTGTAAAATATCAAGTGATGTAGAGAAGTTTTTTAAAAACTATAAAGTAGTTGTAGAAAAAAATATACCATATTTTGCAGGCTTAGGTGGTGGTAGTAGTAATGCAGCTACATTTATACTTATGGTAAATAGATATTGTAATTTAAAGTTATCAAAAGATACTATGGCAAAAATTGGTTTAAAAATAGGAGCAGATGTACCATTTTTTATATATGAATATAATAGTGCAAATGTTAGTGGAGTAGGGGAAGTTGTAAAACAGTTTGATGAAGATGAATTAAATTTAACAATAACTACACCTAAAGTAGTTTGTGATACAAGTAGGATATTTACACTTTTTAGAGAAAAATATTATAAAGAAGCATCTTTTGATGAGGTTGAGAAACTATTTTCAATGAAAAGTAAAGATATCTTAAAAAGTTATTCAAAAGAGTATTTAAATGATCTATATCTTCCTGCAACAGTATTAAATAAAGAGTTGGTGTTACCACAAAATAGTTTTTTTAGTGGCAGTGGCAGTAGCTTTTTTATCTTAGATAGTGAGTTAAAATAGATGAAAAATATAGAACAATTTTTAAATACAAAAAAACTTTCAACTTTAGATATATATCCTCATTTAAAATGTAATGATAATGAGATAAAACTTTTACAATATCTTCTTAAACAGTATATTATAGGTAGTGATAGTATGGTTGTTGTGGATCTTTTAGGTGAATTTTATAATATAAAAAAATTAGAGCATATTAAATATTTAGGTGATATAAAAAATCTCTTATCGTTAGGATGGATAGTACAAAATAATTTTAATTCTACTAAAATCAGTGAACTTTCACTTTTAGAGCTTATTAATACAACTATTAGTTTAAGTAGCTCTTTTTTAAAGCTTCTTGAGGTTGGGACTTTAGAATTAATTTTACCAGAAGTTAAAGAATATAATGATCATCTTGAGTATCTGCAAGATCAGTTTTTTAAGATAGATTTAGCTCAAAAATTAAATATAATAGTAAATAATTTTGACGAAAATTCACCAAATGCTTCAAGACTTAGAACAAAATTAAATCTTCTTGAAAATCGTATAAAACAAAGAGTTGAAACAACATCAACTACTATAATGTTAGAGGATTTTTTTAGTGAAAATAATTTAAATGAAAAAGAACAAATGATATTTTTAGCTCTTTTAAAAGAGGAGTATGGTGGAAGTGATGAGTCTATAAGAGATATGAACTCTTTAATTGCACTTATATCAAATGATGATTATGAAAAAATAAAACATAGAAGTATTTTAGAAGAGGGTGGTAATCTTATATCAAAGGGACTTATAGATTATGATGAGATGTTAACACCTTTTGGTGGTATTAATAGAAATTTTTATATCCCAGATCAAATTTTATATAAAATATCACATCCTACAAAAAAAAGAAAAAGAGCAACCAAAATAAAACTAGATACACTTTTGCAAGATCAAGATATGTTTGAACTAATAGAACCAAAAAAATCTTTAGAAGATGTGGTATTAAATGAAAAAACTAAAAAAACACTAGATATACTTTTAAAACAGGTTGATAAAACTGTAATAGATAATTTAAAAAAATGGGGTATTAAAGATAAGAAAAAAGGAATAGATGCTAGAATTATATTTTATGGAGCAGCAGGAACTGGTAAAACTATAACAGCCCTAGCCTTGGCAAAATCACTAAAAAAACAGATTTTAAGTTTTGATTGTAGTAAAATACTCTCTATGTATGTAGGAGAGAGTGAAAAAAATGTAAGAAAAATATTTGATGATTATAAAGAACTTTGTATAAAAACAAAATCTGAACCAATTTTACTTTTAAATGAAGCAGATCAGTTTTTAAGTAATCGTGTAAGTGGTCAAATAAGTGGAAGTGATAAGATGCACAATCAGATGCAAAATATTTTTTTAGAACAAATAGAAAAATTTGATGGTATTTTAATAGCAACAACAAATCTACTTGATAGTATAGATAAAGCATTTAGTAGAAGGTTTAACCATAAAATAGAGTTTACAAAACCAGATTTTAATCAAAGAATAAAATTATGGGAAAAACTCTTACCTTCAAATTTACCACTTGAAGATAATTTTGATATAGAAAAGTTAGCTATATATAAATTAACCGGTGGTCAAATAGAGTTGATTATAAAAAATACAGCATATAAAGTAGCTTTGATGAGCGAACCTATATTTAAATTAGATGATTTTATACAAGAGATACAAAAAGAGGAAAAAACTCAATTTGATAAAGATAAAAAAGTTGGATTTGTTAATTAAATTTTTGCTATAATATATTTATAGAAAAAACAAGGAAGAAAATGAAAGTAAGTGTACCAGCAACAAGTGCAAATTTAGGTCCAGGATTTGATACTTTAGGAATAGCTCTAAATATAAGAAATCAGGTTATTATAAAGCCATCAAGATTTCATAGTGTATCATTAAAAGGTGAAGGTAGCGATAATCCAAAATTAAAAGATAACAATATGTTTGTTACAACTTTTAATGATTTTTATTATAATCTTAGTAATAAAAAACAACAATTTAGATTTGAATTTTACAATGAAATTCCACTCTCAAGAGGACTTGGAAGTAGCAGTGCTGTAATTATTAGTGCAATAGCATCAGCTTATGCAATAGAGGGAATTTATCTTGATAATAAAAAATTACTAAATTTAGCTTTAAGTTATGAATCACATCCTGATAATATAACTCCAGCAGTTATGGGTGGATTTACAGTATCAATAGTACAAGAAAATGAGGTATTTTTTGTACAAAAAAAGATACCATCTTATTTAAAGGCTGTTGTTGTTATACCAAATAGACCAATTTCTACATTGTTATCAAGAAAAACTTTACCTTTTAAATATAGTAAAGAGGATACTATTTTTAATGTATCACATAGTTCGCTTGTAACAGCAGCATTTATAAATGAAGATTTTAGAATATTAAAAAAAGCTTCAAAGGATAGAATGCATCAATATTATAGAATGAAGCAGATGCCAGAACTTTTTGCAGTACAAAAAGTAGCACTTAGAAATGGAGCTCTAATGAGTACATTAAGTGGTAGTGGATCAACATTTTTTAATATGGCATATGAGAAAGATATACCAAGATTATTAAAAAAATTACAAGAAAATTTTCCACATTTTAGGATTTTTTCATGTGATTTTGATAATTCTGGTATAAAAATAGAAGATTAAGTAAGTTTTAGATAGAATGCCACTAAGAACATGTATATCTTGTAGAGATAAACAAGAACAAATATATCTAATGCGATTACAATGTAAAGATAAACAGTTAGTAAAATTCAATGGAATTGGACGAAGTTTTTATATATGTAAGAGTTGCTTAGAAGATAAAAAAAAATTAGAAAGAGCTTTATTTAGACAATGTAAAAATAAAGCACAATATTGGGAACAACTAAAGGAGATATTGGCCAATGGAAGATAAAGTAAGGGTTTTTGAAATAGCGCAAGAAGCAGGAGCAACAAGCGCAGAGGTGATAAAAAAAGCAGCAGAGCTGTCAATAGAGTTAAAATCACCTCAAAGTACAGTTTCT
>JAMOPZ010000414.1 GCA_027064245.1 Campylobacterales bacterium | reverse complement strand
TGCCATATCACTATTTGCGCTATTTGTAGCTAATACAAAACATTGATTAGTTACTGCTAGTGCAGTTGTTAGTATTTCAAACTGTTTTTTTCTAGGTTTTCCCCACATAGCAGGGATAAGTATAATATCTGCACCTTGTATCTTTTTCCAAAAATCAATAAATCTAATCTCAAAGCAAATAAGTGCAGCTACTTTTAAATTATCTATTTGAAATATTTTTATATCTTTTTTATCACCTTTTGTAAAATATTTTATCTCATCATTTAAAACAAATAGTTTATTTTTTCCTTGGGTATGTACAATGTTATTTTTATGAAAAATATGAAGAATATTATAAAATTGATCTTTCTTTTTTAAAGTTAAAGTTAAAGCTATAGTATAGTTTTTACTTAAATTTAATAATTTTTTAATAGCTTTTTTTGAGATAATATTGGCTTTTTCCATATCATCATAAGAGTATCCATTTAAGCATAATTCAGGAGCCAATAAAAAAGAGTTCTTTGGAACTTTTTTAATAGCTTTTATTAGTTTATTTAG
Source organism: Campylobacterales bacterium (assembly GCA_027064245.1). Classification (GTDB taxonomy): domain Bacteria; phylum Campylobacterota; class Campylobacteria; order Campylobacterales; family Arcobacteraceae; genus JAIOSF01. The sequence goes on along the minus strand of JAMOPZ010000414.1, from coordinate 7,101 downwards.
ATTTTTTTCAAAATTATTTGTTGTTTTTAGCTGTAGTGATACTAAATTCATATTTTTAAATCTACTTTAATGTTTGTATATATGTTGCTACATTTAAAATATCATTAGCATTTAATTTTGAGGCATAAGGTCTCATAAGAATTGCCATACCATTATCTTTATCATTATTTGCATAATCTCTAAATGAAATTTGTATCTGCTCTATACTTAAAGTATTTAGAGGTCGTGCTGTATTATATGCTGAAATATCTGCTTTAATACCGTGGCATTTATAACAAATTGAAGTGTATAAAGTTTTTCCAAGTTTTAAGCTATCTTGCTTTTTTTTCTTTTTTGATTTCTCTTTATTTTGTACATTTAGTTGTTGCATATACTCTTTTATTTGATCTTTTGTCATAGCTTCATTGTTATTTATTGTTTCTATATTTTTTGATGATAATGGTTGAGCTGTTTTAAATATATAAATATAGTCTAATCCATCTGCTGCTATTTTGATTTTTATATCTTCTACTACAAAACCATCTTTTTTCATATCTGATACATTTTTAATACCAGCACATTTTCCACCATCTAAAGCTACTGTTTCTATAGTGCTTGGATCTTGATGATTTTTTTTAAAACACATAGTAGATGATCCATTAAGTAGTGCAAGTGTCCCTACTACTAATAAACTTTTTTTTAACATAAATTTTCCTTTTATTATTTTCTATATGATTGATTATATAATAATATTTATCAAAAGTTTATAAAAATTGTAGTACAATCGCCAAAAAACAACTAGGAGAATAATTTATGCTTTTAACACCAGGTCCAACTGCTGTTCCAGAGTTTGTAAGAGAATCTATGTCAAAAGAAACTCTACATCATAGAACACCAGAGTTTGAAAATATTTTTAAAAATACAAGAGAATTACTTCTTGAGATACTTGATATGCCACAAGCTGTTATGTTAGCTTCTAGTGGTACAGGAGCTATGGAAGCTTGTGTAACGAACCTTTGTCATAGTAAGGCTCTTACAATAAATGCTGGAAAATTTGGTGAAAGATTTGGTAAAATTTGTGATGCTTTTAATATACCAAAAACTGAGCTAAAATATGAGTGGAATACACCAGCTAGTGTTGAACAAATAGTAAATACTATAAAAAATGATGATAAAATAGATGCTATATTTATACAAATTTGTGAAAGTGCAGGGGGACTTAGACATCCAGTAGAACAAATTGCGAGTAAAATAAAATCTATAAATAAAAATATTATGATAATAGCAGATGGTATAACTGCAGTTGGAGTTGAAAAAATAGATACTTCAAATTTAGATGCACTAATAACTGGTAGCCAAAAAGCACTTATGCTTCCACCAGGGCTTTCTATGATAGGGTTTAGTAATGATGCAGTAAAAAAAATAGAAAAAAAACCAGCTGGATATTATTTTAATCTTTTAAGTGAAATAAAAAAACAAAAGCAAAATACTACAGCTTATACAGCTGCAACTACTCTTATAATTGGTTTAGGTGAGATTTTAGGTCATATAAAACAAAATGGTTTTGAAAAACTTTATATTGATACTGCTTTAAGAGCAAAAGCTACAAGAGAAGCTTTAAAGGCTATTGGATTAGAAGTTTATCCACAAATGCCTGCAAATGCTATGACTACAATATATACAGAATCTTCAAATGAGATTAGAAAAATATTAAAAGAGAAATTTGATCTAAATATAGCAGGTGGGCAAGATCATCTAAAAGGTAAAATTTTTAGGATAAATCATATGGGACTAGTAGCTCCCCATGAAGCATCATGGGCAGTAAATAGTATAGAGATGGCATTAGATGAGTTAGGTTTAAGAACATTTGATGGAACAGCAAATAAAATATTTATGGAAGGATTATATAAATTATGAGTATAGAGGAAAGTTTAAAAACAAGAAGTGGAAATAAGTGTGAACTATGTGGTTCTCAAGAAAATTTAAGTGTATATGAAGTAGCACCATCAGATAAAACTGTTGAACAATCAATATATATATGTAACACTTGTAAAGAGCAATTAGAAGATGATAGTAAATTAGATCCAAATCATTGGTATTGTCTAAATGACTCTATGTGGAGTGAAGTAGATGCAGTTAAAGTTGTAGCATATAGATTATTTCATAAATTAGGTGATATTGATAACAAAGATATGATATATCTTGAAGATGATATAAAACAGTGGGCAGATCAAGGATTAGTTGCAGATGAAAATAAAATAGTGCATAAAGATAGTAATGGTGTTATTTTAAATGCAGGAGATACAGTAACTATTATAAAAGACCTTGAGGTAAAAGGTGCTGGATTTACTGCTAAAAGAGGAACAGCTGTACGAAATATATCATTAGCAATGGATGATGAAACTCATATAGAGGGTCGAGTTAATGGTGTAAAAATTATGTTAAAAACTGAGTTTTTGAAAAAAGGATAAGATTATGAGAAGTGATGAAGTAAAAAAAGGGCACAATCGTGCTCCACATAGAAGTTTACTAAGAGCTACAGGACTAAAAGATGAAGATTTTGATAAACCATTTATTGGTGTTGCAAATAGTTTTATAGAGATAATTCCTGGACATTTTTTCTTAGATAAAGTAAGTGATATAATCAAAGATGAGATTAAAAAAGCAGGTTGTGTACCTTTTGAGTTTAATACTATTGGAGTTGATGATGGTATTGCTATGGGGCATGATGGGATGTTATTTTCTCTTCCTAGTCGTGAAATTATAGCAAATAGTATAGAAACTGTTATGAATGCTCATAAATTAGATGCTATGATAGCAATTCCTAATTGTGACAAGATAGTTCCAGGTATGATTATGGGAGCATTAAGGGTAAATGTACCTACAGTATTTGTAAGTGGTGGTCCTATGGCAAAAGGTTATACAAAAGATGGAGAACCAATAGACTTAGCAACTGTATTTGAAGGTGTTGGAAAATTTGAATCTGGAGAGATTAGTGCAGATGATCTAAGTGATCTAGAGTGCAATGCATGTCCTAGTGGTGGAAGTTGTAGTGGTATGTTTACAGCAAATTCTATGAATACACTTATGGAAGCTATGGGGATAGCACTTCCAGGAAATGGAACAATCTTAGCACTTACAAAAGAGCGAGAAGAGCTATATAGAGAAGCAGCAAGAAGGGTATGCCAAATAGCTCATATGGAGATGGAAGAGAAATCTAAATTTAATATGAAAAATATCTTAAATGAAAATGCAGTAAGAAATGCATTTGCAGTTGATATGGCTATGGGTGGAAGTAGTAATACAGTACTTCATATGCTAGCAATTGCAAATGAAGCAAATGCTACATTTGAATTAAAAGATATAAATGAGATTAGTAAGCATGTAGCACATATTGCAAAAATATCTCCATCTCTTACAACTATTCATATGCAAGATATAGATAAAGCAGGAGGAGTAAGTGCCGTAATGCATGAGATGGATAGAAGAGGAGATGTACTTCTTGATAATCTTACAATTACAGGGGAGTCTATAAAGGAACGAATATCAAATACCTCTATTAAAGATACAAATATTATCCATGAGCTAGAGAATCCTTATTCAAAAGTGGGAGGTCTAGCGATACTTTATGGAAACTTAGCGCAACAAGGTTGTGTTATAAAAACTGCAGGTATCATAGGTGAGAGGGAGTTTAAAGGAACTGCTGTTTGTTTTGACTCTCAAGATAAAGCAATAGCAGGTATTATTGATGGCAAAGTAAAAGCTGGAAATGTAGTAGTAATTAGATATGAAGGTCCAAAAGGTGGTCCTGGAATGCAAGAGATGTTAGCTCCTACGAGCCTTATTATGGGTATGGGATTAGGAGATAGTGTAGCACTTATTACTGATGGAAGATTTTCTGGAGCTACAAGAGGACTGAGTATCGGACATGTATCTCCAGAAGCTGCCGAAGGTGGTATGATAGGATTACTTCAAGATGGAGATGAGATATATATCAATGTTGATACTTATGAGATAAATGTAAATTTAAGTGAAGAAGAGATAGCTAAAAGAAAAAATAACTTTACTCCTATAAAGAAAAAATTAAACTCAAGATGGCTAGCACAATATAGAGAATTAGTAACAAATGCCTCTAATGGTGCCATTTTAGAAGCTGATTTAGGATAATATTTAAAAATTTGCAAAGAATTTTTAAATTCTTTGCAAAAACTCTTGACAAAATATATTTTTTCTATTATAATACGCCTACAAATTTCAAGAGAACTACTTGAAAATACCTTTTGAAGTATTTGCTTCAATAAATTACTCGTGCGAGTGTGGCGGAATAGGTAGACGCGTGGGACTTAAAATCCCATTCCGGTTTCGGAGTGTCGGTTCGATTCCGACCATTCGCACCACTTCTTTTATAAAAAAATCAATTAATTTATCTCTTTAAATAAACTTTTAAAATAAATTTCACTATAATACAAAAAATATATTAATATGAGGATATCGTTATGCGAGCAGCGAAACCACCACAAGGATTATTTGGAAAGGTTCGAATACGAACAAAAATTATAGCACCTACAATTTTAGTTTTAGTACTTAGTAATTTAATTTCAGTCTTAACTTCAGCATATAAAATGGATGATCTAGCAAAATCAAATGCAAAAACTTCTTTAAATGCATTAACAGATTCTATTTTTTTAAACTTAAGAACCGCCATGAATACAGGCGATATAACAGTAATAGAAGATGCAGAACAAAAAAGTAGAGATAATATTGAAGGATTAAAAGAATTTACTGTTGCAAAAAGTAGAAAAGTGATTGAACTTTTTACCCCTTTATCACAATATACAACAGATTCAAATATTTTAAAAGCTTTTAATACAAAAAAATCCTTAATGATAGAAAAATATGAAAATAATTCTCATACAATAAGATCTATAAAACCTATGATAGCTAAACAAGAGTGTTTATATTGTCATGTAAACCAACAAGTAGGTGATGTACTAGGTATACTTGATCTTACTTTTGATATGGAGAGTTCAGATATTATTATCAATAATACTGTAAGTAATTTAATTTATCAAGCTATTGGGGTATTATTTTTAATAACATTATTTATGACATGGCTTATTCGAAGAGCTACACTTCCAATAGAAGTATTTCAAAAAGGATTAGAGGTATTCTTTAAATATATAAATAAAGAAAAGCAAGATATCTCACATATAGATCAATACAGCAATGATGAGATAGGTGAACTTGTAGAATCTGTAAATAGTAATATAGATTCTACAGTAAAAGGTGTAAAAAAAGATGAACAAGTTATTGAAGAGGCAAAAAGAGTATGTAAACAAGCATCTTTAGGGATATATGATGTACAAATAACAGCAGATGCTAATTCAATAGAATTAAATGAGCTTAAAAATTTAGTAAATCAATTAATATCAGCTATTGGATACAATATAAATAGAGTATCAACTGTCTTAAATAGCTATGATTTAGATGATTACACCGCAAGAATAAATTCAATTGGTAATACAATAGGTACTATGAAAGCTGTTTTTGATAAAGTAGATGCATTAGGGGATAGCTTAAGAGATGGAGCAAAAACAGATATTCAAAATGGTTTACAACTACAAAAAGATGCAAATATTCTTCAAGATGCCGTATCTAAAATACAAGTATTTTTAAATCAACAATCAAATGAATTACAAAATAGTGTAGATTCACTAAATAATATTACAGGGGCTATTACCCAAACAACAAATGATGCTATCTCTATGGCAAATTATGCTAATAATGTAACAACATCTGTAAAAATAGGTCAAGAATTATCAGTTCAAACAACTCAAGAGATGGATGAGATTGCAACTCAGGTAAATATGATAAATGATGCTATTAATATAATTGATGAGATTGCATTTCAAACAAATATATTATCTTTAAATGCAGCAGTTGAAGCTGCAACTGCAGGTGAAGCTGGAAAAGGTTTTGCAGTAGTTGCACAAGAGGTACGAAATTTAGCAAACAAGTCAGCAGAAGCTGCAAAAGATATAAAAGATTTAGTTCAAAGTGCAACCAATAAAGCAAATGATGGAAAGATTATTTCAGAAAAGATGAAAAGTGAGTATGTAAAATTAGAACAACATATAGAATCAACAATAGACTTGATTCAAAATGTAACTCAAGCATCAAAAGATCAACAAAAGACCATTGAGCAGATAAATACAAAAATGAATATTATCCAAGAACATACAAAAGAGAGTGAAAATATGTCAAATAATGCACTTGATATATCTCAAAAAACAAGTCAATTAGCAGCAACTATTGTAGAAGAAGCAAGTACTAAAAAAATATAATAAAGAGAATAAAATATGAAAAATGAAGTAGGATTAAAAGAGTTAAGAGATACATTAGATACCATAGATGATAAAATTTTAGAATTACTTGATAAACGAATGGAAACTGTAAAGCAAGTAGGAGATCTAAAAGCTAAAAGTGGAGGTTCTATCTATCGACCTCAAAGGGAAAAAGAGATTATAGATCGATTAACTATTAATGCAAAAAAAATAGATAGTTGTCTTACAAAAGAGGCTATAGAAGCTTTATTTTTAGAAATATTTGCAGTTAGTAGAAATATAGAACTACCTGAAAGGGTAGCATTTTTAGGACCAGTTGGTAGCTTTACTCATCAAGCAGCAGAGGGTAGATTTGGAGCTATGAGTGCATATCTTTCTATTGGATCTATTCATGGTGTATTTAGAGAAGTAGATAAAAAACAAGCAAAATATGGAGTGGTTCCTATAGAAAATAGTAGTAATGGAATTGTAAGTGATACTATAAATTGTTTAAATAAATATAATTTAAAAATTATAGCTGAAGTTATGCTAAATATTCACCATACATTAGCAACAACTCTTGACAATGTAAAAGATATAAAAAAAATATACTCAAAAGATATAGCTTTTGAGCAATGTCATAGATTTTTAGAAGATTTAGGGTTAAATGAGGTGGAGTTAATACCAGTAGAATCTACTGCGAAAGCAGCAAAATTAGCTGCAAATCAGCCAGATAGTGCAGCAATTTGTTCACATATTGGAGCAAAACTTTATAATTTACCTATTTTATTTGAAAATA
>JAMOPZ010000413.1 GCA_027064245.1 Campylobacterales bacterium | reverse complement strand
TTTAGCACTTTTTAATCAAATTTAAGATAAAATGCGAAGATATTTAAAAATAAAGGTTACAAATGGCATCAACACTAATAATAGTACAGTTTGTCTTAGCTATTGTTATCACAATAGCAATTTTACTACAAAAAAGTTCAAGTATGGGACTAGGAGCTTACAGTGGGAGCAATGACTCTATGTTTGGAGCAAAAGGACCAGCTAATTTTTTGACTAAATTTACTTTTATCATAGGATTTGGACTTGTTTTAAATACACTTGTTTTAGGATATATCTACAATGAACAACAACAAAAATCTGTTGTTGATGATGTACAAATAAACAAGCTAGTACCAGCAGTACCACAAGCACCGTTAAAAAAAGCAGCTGATACAACCAAAGCTCCTGCAGCTCCTACATCAAAATAAAACTTATAATTTTATGAGATATATATTTTTAGTTTTTATCTCATTTTCTTTAAGTTTTGCTGATGCACATATATTTGTATATCACCGTTTTGGTGATAGCAGATATCCTAGTGCAAATACTACAAAAGAACAACTTATTCAACAATTTGAATATCTAAAAGAACACAACTACAAAATAGTACCTATTGAGAAAATATTAACTAATATTAAAGCACATAAAGATATACCCAATAACTGGGTGGCACTTACTATTGATGATGGATATAAAAGTTTTTATGATAATGGTTTAGAGATATTTAAAAAATACAACTATCCTTTTAGTGTTTATGTATATGTCCAAGCCACTACTCAAAGATATGGTGATTATATGAGTTGGAAACAGTTAAAAGAGATATCAAAATATGGAACTGTAGGATTACACTCTTATGCACATCCAAGATTACAAAACCTAACCAACAAAGAGATTATAGATGATACAAAAAAAGCATATGATATATTTGTAAAAAAAATGGGATATACTCCTAAAATCTATGTATATCCATATGGGGAATATGATCCAAGGGTAAAAAAGATCTTAACAGATAATTTTGATTTTGAAGCTATCTTAAATCAAAATACAGGAAGTGTTACAAAAAATACAGATATAAAAGATATCCCAAGAGTTGCTGTAATTGGACGATCAAATATAAAATATAAGTTAAGATACAAGACTTTTAATGTAAAATGGCATGAACCAAATGTTTTTCCAAAAAATGGAATTTTAAAACGAATCAGTGCAAATGTAGATCCAAAATATAATAGCTTAAAGCTTTATATTACAGGTGAGGGATGGAGAGATATCAATGTAACTAATGGATTGATAGATCAAACATTAAATATATATCTAAAAAATACAAGAACAAGAGTACTTTTAGGTCCAGATATATTTACAGTATCAAACCATCTTATAAACAAATCAAAATTAAACAAAGGGGTAAAACAATGATAAATGAAATTTATGAAGAGACAAAAGAACATATGACAAAGTCTATAGAGGCTTTAAAAAAAGATTATACAAGACTAAGAACAGGTAAAGTACAAACAAATATCCTAGATAATATTACAATAGATTATTATGGTACACAAACACCACTTTCTCAAGTAGCTACAATTTTAGCACCAGATGCTACAACGATAAATATAACTCCATGGGAAAAACATCTAGTAGGTGATATAGAAAAAGCAATAAGTGCTGCAAATATAGGGGTAAATCCAAATAATAACGGAGAAGCTGTACAACTATTTTTTCCACCTATGACAAAAGAGCAAAGACAAGAGTCTGTAAAAGGTGCAAAAACTATGACAGATAATGCTAAAGTTGCTATAAGAAATATTAGAAAAAGTGCAAATGATAAAATCAAAAAACTTTTAAAAGATAAAGATATAACTGAAGATGAGTCTAAAAAAGCTCAAGATGAGATCCAAAAAATTACAGATTCTTTTGTAGCAAAGGCTGATGAGACTTTTAAATCAAAAGAAAATGAAATTATGACTATATAGGTAAACACCATGAATATAGAACAAATATATAAAGATGCTAATGCACTTTTAGAGGGACATTTTAAACTAAGTAGTGGTAATCACTCACAATTTTATCTTCAAAGTGCAAAAGTATTAGAAGATCCTAAAACTGCAAAATTATTAGCAGAAGAGTTAGCAAAACAAATTAAAGAATCTGATATAAAAGTAGATGCTATTTGTTCACCAGCTTTAGGTGGACTAATTGCTGGTTTTGCACTTGCAACTGCTTTAGATGTACGATTTATTTTTGCTGAAAGAGTTGATGGAGATATGACTATTCGTAGAGGTTTTGAGGTAAAAAAAGGTGAAAACTATATAATATGTGAAGATATTATCACAACTGCTGGATCAGCACTAGAAGCTGCTGCTCAAGTAGAAGCAGATGGTGGAAATGTAGTGGCTTTTGCTGCACTTGCAAATAGAGGTTTTTGTAAACGAGAAGGTAGCAATCTTGAAGCAAAACCAAATTGTAAATTACCAAAAGAAACAAAACTTTTTGCACTTGCAGATTTTACATTTGAGATGTATGATCCTTCTGAGTGTCCACTATGTAAAGATGGTAGTGTTGCTTACAAACCTGGAAGTAGAGGAAACTAAAAGCTTATGGCAAGATGGAGAGATATAAAAAAAGGTAAAGTTGATAAAAAAACTCAAATAAAAGAGGAAAAATCTAAAATAAAAAAAGATTTTATAGTTTCTGTAAACCCTTTTTTAAGAGTTAAGGCATTTGTTACTGATATGTTTATGATAATGATGCCTATACTTTATATAACTACATATTTTATTATGAATGGAAAAGATGACTTTCAAAGTAATAGTTCTGCCCATCTTGTTACAACTACATTATTTGGTATTATCTGTGTTATTTTTTGGGTAAGAAACGGTCAAACTCCAGGATTAAAAGCTTATGAACTTAAGCTTATTGATGATACTACTAAAAAGCCTGTATCTATTGGTATTGCTATTAGTAGATATATACTTTTTTTAGTAAGTGCTACTACTATACTTGGGGCCATTTTGCCATTTTTTAGAGAAGATAAAAAAACATTTCATGATCTTATATTAAAAACATCAGTTATAGATGCACCAAATCCAGTAAAAGAGTAGATGCTTTTTTTTAGACTTAGCAGTTTTTATTTTTTTTATTTTGCTGCAGTTGGTGTTTATGTAATATTTTTACCAAAAGTTCTTGATAGTTTTGATTATAGTACATTACAAATTGGTATTGTACTAGCTCTTGCTCCATTGATGAGATTTTTAACACCATTTTTATTTTTAAAACATATAGAACTATCTCAAAAATTATTTAAAATAGTATTGTTATTATCAGTTATATCTTCTAGTGGATTTTATTTTACTATTGAAAATTTTTATCTTTTTATGATAAACAATGCTATTTTAGGAGTATGTTTAAGTATAGTTTTACCATATATGGAAGTAATAGCTATAAAAGAACTTGGAAATTTATATGGAAAATCTAGACTTTTTGGATCATTAGGTTTTATGTTTATAGGACTTATTCTAGCACAATATTTAAATAACCCATATACTGCTTTACACTACTATTTTGTAACAACATTATTAACTGCCCTATTTTCAATATCACTTTTAAGATATGATACAAAACATATATCTTCAAAAAATGATGAAAAATTTTCATTAACAAAACACTACCCTTTTTGGATAGCTATATTTCTTATGCAAGTTAGTTTTGGGGGATTTTATAACTTTTTTACCATATATGAAACTGCCCATAATATTAGCTTACAAACCACTAGTTATCTATGGGCATTTGGAGTGATATGTGAAATAGTTGTATTTTATTTTCAAGCACCATTATTAAAATTTAATCTTATGTTTTTAATAAAATTTTCTATTCTTGCTACATCTATAAGATGGCTTCTTTTATATCTTTTTCCTGATAACTTAACAATATCATATATTACACAAAGTTTTCATGCATTTTCATTTGGACTTTATCACAGTGCTGTGATACTTTATCTATATAAATTATATCATAATAAAAAATTAGCCCAACAATTTATGTTAGGCATATCATATGGTTTAGGTGGTTTTCTAGGAGCAATTATAGCAGGTTATAGTTATGGTAAAAATCTATTTTTATACTCTTTTATCATAGCTTTTATATCATTTTTAATAATAAGACAGTGCAATGATAAAAAATAAAGATAATAGTTCTGTATACTTTATATTACTTTTTTTAGTAATTATTATAAATAGTATTGGTAGTACATTTTTTATAACTATATTTTTAAGTGGTGTTGTTTTTGAGATATTTATACAATCATTAGAGAAAAAAAATCTATATAGATCTATTTTTTCTATTATTTGTTTTTTATTTATAGAGGTTGTTTTAGGATTGCCTCTTTTTATATTTAGTTTAATCTCTCTTTTTATATATTATATATTATTACAAAAAATTAAACTTTCTTTTTCTTCTGATATTTTAGCACAATTAACATATATATTTATTTTTTATTTTTTATTTTTTTTAATAATGGCAATTATAAATCATTATGATTTTACAATATATAAAATATTTATATACAATTTTATTTTAGATAGTATTATTATAGGATTATTTGTATGAGATTAAAAATTATTATATTTTTTATTATAGCTGTTAGTTTTTTATTATTAGGAAGAATATATTATCTAAGTATTATTTCAAATAAATATTATGAAAATAAATCAAAAGAAAACTATATAAAAACTATATACACTACAGCCCAAAGAGGTGTAATAAAAGATAGAAATGGTAAATTTTTAGCTATAAATAAAATAGGTTTTAGTATCTTAATAAAACCTCATTTAAAAAGTAAAGAAAATATAAAAAAAGTACAAGATGTTGCAAGACAAATTGTAAAATACTTTCCACAATTTAAGTATCCAAAATTAATAAAAAAATACAAACAACTCGATAGTCCATATAGACATAAGATGATAAATTTAATTGATTATATAGATTATGATAAATTTTTTAAATATTATGCCCTTTTTAATCTAAATGATAATTTAGAAATAAGATCAGTTACAAGAAGAAATTATATTTATAAAGATATAGCAGCTCATATTTTGGGATATATGGGCAAAACAAATAAAAAAGATATAGCACAAGATCCAAAAAGTAAATACTTTTTACAATCAGGTCGTACTGGTCTTGAAAAATATTATGACAAAAGATTAAGAGGAACCATAGGATATAAAAAACTTCAAGTAGATGCAGTATATAAAACTATAAAAATATTACAAGAGACAAAACCAAAAACAAAAGATATCACACTTACAATAGATATAGATCTTCAAAAATATATCCATAATCTTTTTAAAGGAAAAGCAGGAGCTGTTGTGGTTATGAATGTAAATAATGGTGAACTATTAGCAGCAGGAACTTATCCTGAATTTGATAATAATATCTTTGTAAATGGTGTAAGTTTTAAACAATGGAAAGATATACAAGAAAACTTTAATCACCCATTTACAAATAAACTTATAAATGGACTATACCCTCCTGGATCTGTTATAAAAATGGGTGTTGCTATTGGATTTTTAGAACATAAAGTAAAACCAACATTTAATACATACTGCACAGGGTCTTTAAAACTTGGAAAAAGAAAATTTAGATGTTGGAAAAAAACAGGACATGGTCTTACAAATTTTAGAAAAGCTATAAGAGAGAGTTGTGATGATTTCTTTTATAAAGGATCACTTGAAGTTGGAATAAATAAAATACATCAAACATTAGATAAATTAGGCATCGGTAAAAAAACAGGTATCGATCTACCACGAGAATTTAAAGGGATCAATCCAAATAAAGCATGGAAAAAAGCTAGATACAATAAACCATGGTATGTAGGTGAAACTGTAGTTGCATCTATTGGTCAAGGATTTATAAATGTAACCCCTATGCAAATAGCAAGATACACAGCAGCATTAGCTACAAATAAGCTAGTTGTACCACATCTTTTAAAAGATAAATCTTTAATAAAAAGTAAAAAACTTCATATAAAAAAACAATATCTTAAAATTATAAGAGAAGGAATGTGGGATGTGACACACTCTTTAAAAGGAACTGCTACAAAACATATCAAATCAAAAGTGCAAATAGTGGGTAAAACAGGAACTGCTCAAGTTGTAGGAATTCCTCAAAGTGAAAAAAAACGGATGAAAGAGTATGAACTAGAATATTTTAAGAGATCTCAAGCATGGCTTACTACTTATGCTCCTTTTAAAAAACCTCAATATACAGTAACTATTCTAGTAGAACACGGTGGGCATGGGGGAAGTGCAGCAGGACCCATAGCTAGTAAAATATATGATAAATTAATAGAGTTAGGATATATAAAAAATGAAAACAAAAAACATAGAAAAACAAAACATAAAAGATAGTTTAAAAGAAGCTAGATATACACTTATAGTTACACATACAAATCCAGATGCAGATACTATATCTTGTGCATTAGCTTTAAGTAACTATTGTTATGAACATAAAATTAAACATAAAGTATTTAATACTCAAAAAGATCTACCAAGAGAATTAAACTTTTTAAATAAATTTGATAAAATTACAAATCAATTACCAAAATTTTATGATCTTATTATTTATGTAGATTGTGCAAATAGATATAGAGTAAAACAAGAGTTTAAAAATGATATAAAAATTATAAATATAGATCATCATCAATCAAATGATTTTTTTGGAGATATAAATATAGTAGATGATACAAAAGCTAGTACAGCTGAACTTTTATATGAGATATTTGAAAAAGAAAATTTTACAATCTCAAAAGATATGGCCACTTGCCTTTATGTAGGTATATACGATGATTCTATTGCATTTACAACCCCAAGGGTAGACCAAAGGACATTTCAAATCTTAGATAAACTTCTCTCTTTAGGTATCAATCCTAGCTATATAGCTGAAAATCTTTTACAAAGAGATTCCTTGGCAAAATATAGAGCTATTCCAAAAATACTAAATACCCTAGAGCTACATTTTGAGGGTAAAGTAGCTACAATTTATCTAAAACCAAAATGGATAGAACAAACAGGAGTTGGTGTACAAGAGTGTGATGAAGTTGTAGATATGATTTTAAAGATATCAATAGTACAAATTGTAGCATATTTTAGAAAAGTTGATAATAAAGTAAGAGTATCTTTAAGAGGCAAAGGAAGATATGACCTTTCAGATATTGCTAGTAATTTTAATGGTGGTGGTCATAAAAATGCAGCAGGATGTACAATAGATGTATCTAAAGTAAAAGAAGCAAAAAAAATGGTTTTAAATAAACTTAATATACAAGTTTAGATACAATAACTATTATGAAAAAACTACTTAAAATATATAAAAAGAATTTAGCTTATTTACAAAAATATAAACCTACATTATATACTCAAATTATAAAATTAGAAAAGAGTATAGAGAGTAAACCGCGATATTTTTTAGATCGTACAGAAAATTGTTTTAATATTTTTGATACACAAGAACAAAAATATCTACTACCAAAAGATACTATATATGATGCAAAATACAAAACATTTCAACTTGATAATAGTACAAAACAATCAATTTGTTTATTAGAAACTAAAAAAATTGATTTTATCAAAACATTTGATTATGATATTGACTCTTATGATTTTATTAACCAATATATAAATCAAATAAATTTTAACAAT
>JAMOPZ010000412.1 GCA_027064245.1 Campylobacterales bacterium | reverse complement strand
AGATATAGATGTAGTTTATATAGAAAACTTATGATAAATACTATAGATTTTCATATAAAAGAGCTTGAGGATATGAAAAAATATCCCAAAGAACTTTTTTATATAGGAGATAACTCTTTATTATCAAAACATAAAATATCTATAGTAGGTTCAAGAAAACCAAATCAATACACCCAACAATATACACATATACTAGCAAAAGAGTTATCAAATGCAGGTATAACCATAGTAAGTGGTGGTGCTATGGGTGTAGATGCGATAGCTCATAACTCTGCTGGATTAAATAATACTATTATGGTAGCAGGAACTGGACTTGATATAAGATATCCAGCTATAAATCAGCAAATGATAAAAACTATAGAGCAAAAAGGGTTAGTTCTTAGTCAATTTCAAAGTGGTACACCATCTACTAGATATAATTTTCCAATACGAAATGAGTTAGTTGTAGCTTTAGGAGATATTTTAATAGTAACACAAGCTGATATAAAAAGTGGTACCATGAGAAGTGTAGAGTTTGCTTTAAAAATGGGTAAAGAGATATATGTTTTACCACATCAAATAGGGCAAAGTTGTGGAACAAATAAGCTGTTAGAGGATAATAAAGCAATTCCTATATATGATATAGATAAATTTATAGCAAAATTTTCTAAAGTTATATCAAATGATGGTAAGATTGATCCATTTTTGCAATATTGTCAAACTAACCCTTTATATGATGATGCTATAGTAAACTATCCAAATGAGATGTTTGAATATGAGCTAGCAGGTAAAATTAATATAAAAAACGGTACTGTTTTTATATTGTAAATTTTAGAGGTGTCCCTCTATATAATTTGAATTTGGGTGGTATAGTTAGATGTAGCCCCATTCTTTAAACTTTGATTGTAATGATGGTTCATTTTGAAAGCTTTTAAAATATAAATATTCAGGGGCTAAGTCTAAATCATCATTCCATTTTAAAGTATAATCTACTTGAAAATTTTTAAATTTATTTATATCTTGAAGTTGTTTAAATGGTTTAATTTTACCATTTAATATAAAGTCTTTTAAATCAACTATACCTTTTTTATTATCATTAAATTCTAATAATATTTTATATTCATTTTGATATAAGGCATTTGTAATACTTAACATTGACAATCCTTTAAAAATTAAACCAGAGGTTTAATTTTAAGATATTCTCCAGTTTTAGCAATATGATTCCAATTAGATAATAATTCTTCTTGGTGATCTTCTGCCCATTCGACAACAAGCCCTAAAACTTTTGATGGCAGTTTACCTTCCATAACCCCAAAAGTTTTTATATCTATGGAAGCTTTATATTCATTATATTCAACATGAAAATGAGGTGGATTATGTTCATTAAAATACATAAATATTTTTATTCCTAAAAATCTGCTAATTTCTGGCATTTTCTTTCCTTATATATTGTGCATACAATTATAGCAAAATTTTATTTTAAAGTAAATATTTAATTATATTAAGTTTGAAATGATGGTACGGTTTTTATATTGTAATATATCTTTCTAAATCATACAATTCATAACGAATTGATTTAAAATTTTCACTAGTTTTAGTATCTATTAGTTTTCCAAATTCTTCTAATACTCTAGCACTTTCTTGAGCTCTTTTAAAATTTGCTATTAAAATAGAGTTAAGATCTGATCTATTTTGTTCTGATGAGGTTGATTGTTTTAAAACATCATTTTTTATATCTCTTGACTGAAGTAATTTATCGTATAGATCTATACGAGAATTGTGTCTTAGTGTTTTTAATCGAGAAGAGATATCTTTGTTGTTGAAAATATATCTATAGATATCTTCAACAACTCTTATCCCTTCTCTTAGTCTATTTAAATTTGCATCAAGAAGACGTAAGTTTTCTTTAGTCATCACTACTATTTAAAAAACCTAAAATTTGTAATATTGAGATAAAAAGATTTAAAAAATCAATATAAAGTGCAATAGCAGCTTCAATTGGAGTAGAAAAACCACCTTTGATTATTTGTTGTGTATCATATAAGATAAATGCACTAAAAATCAAAGCTCCTAAACTTGATATTACAACTTGTAAAATAGGTGATTGAAAAAAGATATTACTTAAACTTGCTACTATTAAAATAATTACAGCAATAAAAAGCATTTTTCCCATAAAAGAGTAATCTTTTTTTGTTGTAAGCGCAAACATACTAATTCCACCAAATGCAACAGATGTCATTAAAAATGCTTGAGCTACAATAGCAGCACCACCTGGCATAGCAAATACACTACCTAAAAGTGGTGTAATAGTAAGCCCACTTATAAAAGTAAATCCAAATAAAACCATAAGATTAATCCCTGGTTTATCTTTTACTGCATATAATGCAAATAAAAGTACAAATTCTAAAATCACTAGTCCCCAATACCAACTAGCTATAGTACTTAACATACCTAGTCCTATATATGCTCCAGCACTAGCAGCCAATAAACTACTTGCAAAAAGTTGATAAGTACTTTTTAGAAAAGCCTTAATATCTGTAGGTGCACTATCATATGAAGAAGAGCTATAAGCTTCATCTTTATATGAAGAATAACCACTACTATTTGTTTTATTTGATAGATAATCTCTATTATACATCAATAACTCCTTATTTATATTTTTATATTAGAATTTTATATAATTATCTTAAATATATCTTTAAACTATTTAACTAACATAGAGTATTTATCAATAAGATTTTATTATTTAATTTTATATAATATTTTTATGGTATAATAATGATAAAAAAAACATAGGACAAAACATGTTAGATATAAATCAAATTCAAGATATATTGCCTCATAGATATCCTTTTTTACTTGTAGATAGAGTAGTATCTATGCAAATTGGTCAAGATATTGAAGCGTATAAAAATATTTCTATTAGTGAACCTGTATTTCAAGGTCATTTTCCAGATCATCCGATATATCCAGGTGTTATGATATTAGAAGGTATGGCTCAAGCTGGAGGTATCTTAGCTTTAAAAAGTGCAGGTCTTAGTGAAGAGGAGATAAAATCTAAAGTTATATATTTTATGAGTATTGATAGAGCAAAGTTTAGAAGCCCAGTAAAACCAGGAGATGTTTTAACATATAAAATTAAAATTTTAAAATTAAGAAGAAATTTAATTGTTCTTGATGGTAAAGCATATGTGGGTGATACTTTATGTAGTGAAGCCGAACTAAAAGCTATGGTTGTAGATAAATAATGTCCAATATTCATCCAAGCGCAATTGTAGAAGATGGTGCCAATATTGCTAAAAATGTTACTATTGGTCCTTTTTCTATAATAGGTGCAAAGGTAACTATAGGTGAGGGAACTACTATAGATAGTCATTGTGTTATAGAAGGTGATACAACCATAGGCAAAAACAATCAAATTTTTTCTCATGCAGTTTTAGGCACAATACCACAAGATCTAAAATATAATGGTGAATCTGTACAGCTTATCATTGGAGATAATAATAAAATTAGAGAATTTACACTTTTTAATCCAGGTACAATAGGTGGAGGAAGTGTAACTAAAATAGGTGATAATAATCTATTTATGGGATATGTCCATGTAGCTCATGATTGTATAATAGGAGATAACTGTATCTTTGCAAATGTAGCAACATTAGCAGGTCATGTAGAGGTTGAAGATAATGTTGTTGTAGGGGGCTTAAGTGCCATACATCAATTTTGCAAATTAGGAACACAATCTATGCTAGGTGGCGGTTCAATTGTAGTGCAAGATATACCACCATTTTGTAATACCGAGGGAAATCGTGCTACTATTAGAGGATTAAATCTAACAGGATTAAGAAGAAGACTTAAAAATAGAGAAGATATAAATGAAATAAAAAAGGGATATAAAGAGTTGTTTGAATCAGGGAAACCTTTACAAGATACAGCAAAAGAGTTATTAGAAAATAGTGATAATATTTATGTAAAACAGTTAGCTAAATTTATCATAGAAACAAAACGGGGAATACCCTTTACAAGGAAATAATATAAATGGCAAAAAAAAATGTATGTGATTTTTGTGGAGCAATAGATACTCCATCAAATCCAGTAATTGCAGGTGATAATGCAAAGATATGTGAAGCTTGTGCTAAAAGTGCTTATGAGATTATAGCATCTCATAAAAATGAGCAAAATAATGATAAAGCAGAATTAAAAGAAAATAAAGCAACAGAACCTATGTTAACTCCAAAAGAGATGAAATCTATATTAGATGAATATGTAATAGGTCAAAATAAAGCAAAAAAAGTTTTAAGTGTTGCAGTATATAACCACTATAAAAGAATCTTTAAACAAGAACTTTTAGGAGATGAGACAGAGTTATCAAAATCAAATGTACTTTTAATAGGACCAACAGGAAGTGGAAAAACACTTTTGGCTCAAACTATTGCTAGATATCTTGATGTTCCACTTGCTATTGCAGATGCTACAAGTTTAACAGAAGCTGGTTATGTAGGTGATGATGTTGAAAATGTGGTTACTAGACTTATTCAAGCAGCTAATGGTGATGTAAAAAAAGCAGAACAAGGTATAATTTTTATAGATGAGATTGATAAAATCGCACGAATGAGTGAAAACAGATCTATTACAAGAGATGTAAGTGGTGAAGGTGTTCAACAAGCATTATTAAAAATAGTAGAAGGAAGCCTTGTAAATGTACCACCAAAAGGTGGTAGAAAACACCCTACAAATGAAGCAATTCAACTTGATACTACAAATGTATTATTTATTTGTGGTGGTGCTTTTGATGGACTTAAAGATATTATTGCAAGACGAGAGGGTGGAAATATCTTAGGATTTAACCAAACAAAAAAAACAAAGCAAGAGCAAGATGCAGTTGTAGAAGATGTAGAAGCTGATGATTTAGTAAAATATGGTTTAATTCCTGAGCTAATAGGTCGTCTTCATATGACAGCAGTATTACAAGAGATAGATGAAGATGCTATGATACATATATTAACAGAGCCAAAAAATGCACTTATAAAACAATATCAAAAACTATTTAAACTTGATGATGTAACTTTAGAATTTGAAGAGGATGCATTAAAAGCAATAGCAAAAGCTGCAATTGAAAGAAAAACTGGAGCAAGAGGGTTAAGATCTATTTTAGAAGAGGTTATGCTGGATATTATGTTTGAGTTACCTGAATATAAAAATAAAACAATCACTATTACAAAAGAGGTTGTTGAAGATTTTAAAGAACCAAAAATTGTGACAAAAGAAGTTGCATAAAAAGGAAAAAAAATGATATTTGATAAATTAATTGGTTGGTTTTCAGACGATATGGCTATCGATTTAGGAACAGCAAATACTTTAGTATCTGTAAAAGGAAAAGGTATTATTATAAACGAACCATCAGTTGTAGCAGTACAACATGATAGATATGGAAGAGATAAAATACTAGCAGTTGGAAGTGAAGCAAAAAAGATGATAGGGAAAACTCCGGTTAATATTCAAGCTGTTCGTCCTATGAAAGATGGAGTTATTGCAGATTTTGAGATGACAGAGCGAATGATAAGATATTTTATAGAAAAAGCTCATAATAGAAAATCATTTTTAAGACCAAGAATTATCATATGTATCCCTCATGGTATTACACAAGTTGAAAGAAAAGCAGTAAAAGAGAGTGCTATTAGTGCAGGAGCAAGAGAGGTATTTTTAGTAGAAGAACCAATGGCAGCTGCTATTGGAGCTGGAATTCCAGTATCTAGCCCTGATGGTTATGTAGTAGTAGATATTGGTGGTGGAACTACTGAAATAGGTGTTACATCTTTAGGGGGATTAGTACTTAGTAAATCTATAAAAGTAGCTGGAGATAGATTTGATAAAGCTATTATAGATTATGTAAGACAAAATTTTAATCTTTACATAGGTGAAAGAACTGCAGAAAATATAAAAATAGAAGTAGGAACTGCTATTAAATTACCAAAAGATATAGTTATAAAAGTAAAAGGTAGAGATAGCTCGGGTCTTCTTACAACAATAGAACTTACAAGTGAAGGGGTAAGAACAGCTCTAACTGAACCTTTCAAAGAGATATCACTTGCTGTTCGTCAAGTACTAGAGGAGATGCCACCAGATCTAGCAGGGGATATTGTAGATAATGGTGTTGTAATAACAGGTGGTGGAGCATTAATAAGAGGTCTTGAAGAGTATTTAGAACATGATATTAAGCTACCTGTAAAAATAGCAGATGAACCACTTTTAGCAGTAGCTTATGGTACAAGTAAAACATTAGATGAGGAAGATTTGTTAAGATTAATTTCAAATGAATAAAAAATTTATACTTTTTTTACTCCTTCTTCTTATATTTGTTTTTTATAGTTTACATTTTAATACGATTATTAAAAGTAATTTTATAAAACTACAAACTACTTTATCATCTTTTTATATAGATTCATTAAAATATATATCTTCAAATATAGATATATATTTTGCAAATAAAAATACTATTATAAAACTACAAAAAGAGAATAAAAATTTAATTCAATACAAAACACTTTATGATATAGCAAAAAATAGTATAAAAGCTATTAATACTACATTTGAAATACCATACCAAACCAAAAATACCCTAATTAAAACTACAGTTTTACAATATGTTACTTTTGGCGAAACTTCAAAAGTTATTTTAAATAAAAAATATGAGAATAACAACTCTATACAATCTCTTGTAAGCCTAAAAGGTTATGCATCGGGTATTGTACTAAATAAATATCCAAATAAAATAGCATATTTAAATAATGATCCAAAATGTAACTATACTGTATTTATAGGTAATACTCAAGCACCTGCTATAACTTCAGGTATGACAGTAAATGGAGAGTTAATACTAAAGCATATACCACTATGGAAAAAAATAACTATAGGAGATATGGTAATTACTAGTGGTATGGATGGTATATTTCCATATGGGATAAAAGTAGGTATTGTACAAAAAAAGATAAAAAACAAAATCACCCAAACTGCTTTTATAAAACCTTTTGCTACAACACTAGGTAAACGATATTTTTTTATAATTAATAATCTTTAATACTATAACAAGATTTTAATAAATATCTCCACGGTTCCTGGCATACTCGATATAGATAATTAAACTATTATCAGAAATATCATATATAAATCTATAATCACCTATTCTTAGTCTAAATCCATATCTATTTTGTAATTTTCTCAAATCTAATTTTTCGTGTGGTGGATAAGGATTTCTTTGTAATTTTTCAAACTTTTCTTTTATTTTTTGTTTCTCTTTTGGTGTTCTACTATTGATAAACTTTATCACTCTTTTGTGTAGAATAATTTTATACATAAAATTAATTCCAGTTTATATCATTTATGGTTCCATAATTCTGGGGGTGTGTATCTCTCTCTTTTCTACCATTAAGAATATATCTGTAGTCTTTATCATAAGTAGAGATAACTTCTATATCTAAACTATTGGTATCAATTATTTTTACATCTGATTTTAGATTATTTAACAAATACATAACTTTATCTAATGCTGATTCTTTAATATCAATTGTTAGTTGCATTTTATACCCTTTTATTTTAGATTGCATATTATACCTTTTTTGCTATTTGATATTGATAAAATATATTTTTTATATTTCACAAGGAGGTTTTAAGATGAATAGCTTAATCTTTCATTAAATCAGTTTTTGTATTAATAATCTTATTTTTT
>JAMOPZ010000411.1 GCA_027064245.1 Campylobacterales bacterium | reverse complement strand
ATATGAGGTATAATATATCATCCTAGCCTTTGGAACATGTTTTTTAAAGTTTGGTCCACTTGTACTTCCCTCAATTGCACCTATTTTTTTCCCACTAAAACCTCTTATTTTTTTTGTTCGTATATTGCTTCTTGTAAGAACAGTTTGTCCATCAAAGAAATAGGAGATTGTAAAGTCTATATTTGCATCTCTTGCAACTTTATGTGTCATAGAAGCTGCTGCTATATCAATAGTGCCATTAGCAACCATATCTATTCTGTTTTTAGAAGTCACTCTTTGAGTTATTAGCTTAACTCCTAATTTTTTTGCTATATATTCTAGTAGATCCAGATCAAAACCAACCACTTTTCCATTTTTATCTTTATATCCAAATGGTTCATAATCATGCTTTACTCCAGCTTTTAAAACACCAGCTTTTTTTATCTCTTCTAGTTTATTAGCAAAAATAGGATTTACTAAACCTAAAAATAAAAATAAATATAATATTTTTCTATACACAATTTTCTCCTTTTTCTTCTATGGTTATCTTGCATATCCAGTAGCTCTTAGTTCTCTTATAACATTTACTTTTATCTCACCTGGATATTGAACTTTATCTTCTATCTCTTTTGCTATTTGTGTAGCCATAAGAACAGATTCATCATCGTTTACAAGCTGTGCATTTACTATAATTCTTAGCTCTCTTCCTGCATTGATTGCATATGCTTTTCTAACACCTTCATGAGATATTGCAATAGCTTCTATCTCTTCAACTCTTTTTAGAAAACTTTCAAGAACTTCTCTTCTTGCTCCTGGTCTTGCCGCACTTAGTGCATCTGCAGCACAAACTGCAGCAGCTTCTATACTAGAGGCATCAGCGTGTCCATGATGAGCATAAATAGCATTTATCACTTCTTCTGGTTCACCTAATTTTTTACAAAGATCTGCACCTATATCTACATGAGATCCTGGCATATCATGAGTTAGTGCTTTTCCAATATCATGCATAAGACCAGCTCTTCTTGCTAAAATAGTATCTCCACCTAATTGAGATGCAATAAGCCCTGCAAGATTTGCAACCTCTAGGGTATGTGCAAGTGCATTTTGTCCATAACTTGCTCTATATCTTAATTTTCCTATTAGATGTACTAAATCTGGATGCATAGATTTTATCCCAAGGGCTAATATTGTTTCTTCACCCTCTTTATGAAGCTCTTCATCAAACTCTTTTTTTACACTACTGTAAACCTCTTCAATTTTTGCAGGGTGTATTCTTCCATCTTCTAGAAGCATTGTTATAGTTCTAGTTGATATAGCTCTTCTATAAAGATTAAAGCTACTTACTGTTATTGTATTTGGTATATCACCTATAATTATATCTACACCTAAACAAAACTCTAAAGCTTTTATATTTCGCCCCTCTTTACCTATGATTTTTCCTTTAGCTTCATCATCTGGAAGAGGTATATGATTTATAAGTCTCTCTGCTGCAAACTCACCTGCATATCTTGTAACTGCATTTGATAAAATATTGTTTATCTCTTTATTTGAATTCTCTTTTGCTAACTTGTATTCTTTTCTAAAAAGTGATGCTATTGTTGCACGATTGTCATCTTTTACTTGTTTTAAAAGTAAATCTTTTGCTTCATCTTGGGTAAGTCCACTTGCATTTTCAAGTATTTTAACTGCTTGTTTTATCTTCTGTTTATAGTTTTTCTCAAGTTGTTCTAAACCTGTTTGTAAGGCACTTACTTCACTTTTTTTATTTTCTATTATATTTTTATCACTTTGAATCTGTTTTAACTGTGTATCAATCCTATGATTTAACTCTCTCTCTTTTGTTTCTAGTTCATGTCTTGCATTTTTAAACTCTTTTTCAAAATCTATTTTTGCTTTATGTCTAGCATCTTGTAACATAACTTGTGCTTCATGTTCTATAACTTTTGCTTTTGCTTTTGCTTGTTCGATATATATATCGAACTTTGCACTATGCAGTTTATTTACTATAAAAACACTTATAGCTGATGCAATAAGTGCAACAACTGCGGATATTAAAATATATTCCATAATATTACCTTTATATAATTATATAATTTGACTCTATATCATAAGATGAAGTTATTGTATTGTTACATTTACACAACTTTCTTTGTGTAAATATTGTTATTGGTTTATTATTTAATTTCTCAAAAAATCTGTCATACATACCTGCACCAAAACCTATTCGTCTATAGGTATTATCTATACCTACAATTGGTACAATAATCATATCAAACTCATTTTTTTTGTACGAAAATGATATATTAGGTTCTTTAATACCAAATTTCTTTCTTTTTAACGGTAGGCGATACTTTGCAGCTACAAAAGAATCATCTTTCATATATGGCACATAAACATCTATATTGGTAAATCTTCTTAAATATTTAATTAAATAGTTCATATTTACTTCTATTTTTAAAGGTATATAAACTAATATTTTTTTTGGTTTATGTAAATTTATAATATGTAAAATTGTAGAGCAAATCTCTTTATCTTTTTTAATATTTGACACTCTACTATAAAATTTTAATTTGTTTAAACAATAACTTCTAAATCTTTTTTTTGACACTTTAAGCCTTTTTTGGATAAAATCCAAGTCATATTTTACCAAAAGGAACTAAAAATGAAGTTTAAAAATGTAGCAATTTTATCAATTCTTAGTGTAACACTATTTGCAGGGTGTTCAGACAAAGAGAAAATAGATCAAAAAGTTGTAGCAAAAACAGTACAAAATAATGAAAAAGTGGTACAAACACCTGCAAAAGCACACGAAGTACCTAAGTTTAACCTAAAAACATCAACAGGCAAAATCATAGAAGTAACAGCAGATGTAAAAAATGGTTGGAAATTTAAAGGATATGAAAATAAAGTAATTTTACTTGATTTTTTTGCAACTTGGTGTCCACCTTGTAAAGCTGAGATTCCACATTTAAGCTCTATTAGATCAAAATTAAAAAAAGATTTTGAGATTATTGGGTTAGATATTGGTCAAAGAGATGGAAGTATCACTAGTGATGCAAAATTAAAACAATTTATAGAAGATTTTAAAATAAAATATCCAGTGACAAGTGGAGTGGCAAATAGTTCATTATTTAGAGCAGTTAGTTCACTTAATCCAGGGGGTTCTATACCTTTTATGATACTTTTTAATAAAAAAGGTGAATTTATACAATATTATATAGGGATGAAACCTGAAGAGATGTTACAACAAGATATAAATACTGCTATAAAGATGAAATAATGTTTAAAAACTTTTTTTCAAAAGCTTTAGAAAAAACTGTAGGAAACTTTAAATCAATAGTTCCTACAAGAAAAGAAAAAATAGATTTTGATACTATAGAGGAACTTTTAATTGAAGCAGATATGGAGTATGAAATAGTTGAAAAAACTATGGATGGATTACCTCAAACTATCAAAAGAGATCAGCTACGACATAGACTTGTTATGCTTTTTGAACATGCTCCTATAATAGATAATAAAGATACTTTAAAACCATTTGTTGAACTTATCATTGGAGTAAATGGTGCAGGAAAAACAACAACTATAGCAAAATTAGCAAATTTATATAAAAAAGATGGTAAATCTGTACTTTTAGGTGCTGGAGATACTTTTAGAGCAGCAGCTATAGAGCAGTTAAGTGCTTGGGCAACAAAATTAGATATTCCACTTATAAAAACAAAACAAGGACATGATCCAAGTGCAGTTGCTTATGATACTATCCATTCTGCCATTGCAAAAGATATAGATAATGTTATTATAGATACAGCAGGGAGATTACAAACTCAAAAAAATCTAACCAATGAGCTTCAAAAAATAGTAAAAGTATGTACAAAAGCAAAAGCAAATACCCCTAATAGAAAAATTATGATACTAGATGGAACACAAGGAAATAGTGCTATTGCACAAGCTAAAGCTTTTAATGAACTAGTAGGAATAGATGGCATAATAGTAACAAAACTAGATGGTACAGCCAAAGGTGGAGCACTTTTTAGTATATCAAATCAACTAGAACTTCCTATTTTTTATATAGGAGTTGGTGAAAAAGAGAATGATCTAATTCCGTTTGATCCTGAGCAATTTGTAGATAGTTTATTAGATGAAATATATACAAAAGATGAAATATAAGTTAAAAATATTTCAAGTGACTTATAAAGTATAATTCATGAAACAATTTGTAGCTTTAAAAGCTAGTGCAGGAAGTGGTAAAACATTTGCCTTAACTGTAAGATATATATCTTTATTACTTCTTGATGCAAATCCAACACAGATATTAACTCTTACTTTTACAAATAAAGCAGCAACTTTAATGATGGATAGGATCTATGAAACTATCCAAACATTAGGGGAAGATAAAGCTATTTTAGAAGCAGTTGTAGAACAAACACAACTTCCTGTAAAAACTATTTTAGAGAAAAAACAAAATTTAATAGATAAATTTATCACTAGTGAATTATCTATTTTTACTATTGACAAGTTTGTAAATAAGATTTTAAGACAATTTAGTGGATATGTAAATATATCAGATGATTTTGAGATAAAATTTGATGATGAAGAGTTATTGCTTTATAAATTTTTAGCTCAATTAGATCAAAAACAATTTTTTTCTCTTGTAAATTTTGCATATACTCAACAAAAAAAACTAGATAGTATTGTAGGTGTTTTTAGAAGTTTATTGGAAAAAAATATCTCTTACAGTGTAGTAGAGTATCCTTTTGAGTCATATAAAGCTGTAAAAGTAGCTATATTAGAAGATGCTTTTAAAATAAAAGAGTTTATAGATAAAAGTAAAGTTTCAAAAAGTGGCTACAATGCTGTTAATTTTTCTACTATTGATGAACTATTAGATAAAGGTAAAACTTGGCTTACAAAAGATAGTTTAAGTGAATTTTCATATTTTAAAAAAGCAAAGCCTCCTATTGAACTAAATGATATTTTACACTCTTTACAACAAAATATAACACTTTTTTATCAAATTCAAGAGAGTTTTACACTAAAAAATCTTTTTGATATTTTTAATGATTTTAAATCTTTTAAAGAACAGTTTAATAAAAAATCAAATTCATTAGAGTTTAGTGATATTACTAATATTACATATAAACTTCTCTCACAAAGTATAGATAAAGATTTTTTATATTTTAGACTTGATAGTACATATAATCATATTTTAATAGATGAATTTCAAGATACCTCAACTTTACAATACAAAATATTATCACATTTAATAGATGAAATTTTAAGTGGAGATCCAGAACTATTTAAAACTTTTTTTTATGTAGGAGATACTAAACAATCTATTTATAGATTTAGAGGTGGTACAAAAGAACTTTTTGATTATGTAGCACAAAAATACTCACCACAACTTTGTGTAGAGTTACTAGATACAAATTATAGAAGTGGACAAAATGTTGTTAAATTTGTAAATGATATATTTTTAAATCTACCAAATTATGAATATGATAAACAATATGTAAAAAGTGATAAAATAGGATATGTAAGTGTTGTAAAAACTTTAAATGATAAAGATATTTTTTATGAAGATATTAAAAATCAAGTGCAATATTTATTAAAACATGGAGTAAATCCATCAAATATAGCGATCCTTACATATACAAATGGTGATGTATTAGCTATTTATGAGTATCTTAAAAAAGAGATTCCAAATATAAATATAGTAACAGAACTAACATCCAAACTTATAAATCAACCAAATGTAAAAGCTCTTATAAATCTAGTAAAATATCTATATTTTAAAGAAGACCTCTACAAAGCAAATTTTAATGCTCTTATAGGTAAAGATTATTTAGAAGATATTAATATAACTGTAGATTTTAACCAACATATTTTACAAATTCTAAAAATATTAGCATATCATTATGATATTGTAAATAGTGATATTATAAGATTTTTTGAGATATCACAATCTTACAATACTATTGTAGATTTTATATACAATATAGATAAAGATGATACATCAGTATCAAATGAAACAAATGATGGACTACAAATATTAACAATCTTTAAATCAAAAGGATTAGAGTTTGATAGTGTAATAGTCTGTGATAGAATAACTAAAAAAAACTATGATAAATCAGCTCTTTTATTTGAATATGACAATATAGATTTAAATAAAATCTATTATAAAAGAAAAAATAGAGAAAATCTTGATAAATTTTATAATAATGCTTTAAAAAAAGAGAAACAACTTCAAATATCAGATGAATTAAATATACTATATGTTGCATTAACAAGAGCAAAATATAATATGATTGTTATAAAAAAAGAGAAACAAAGTGTTTTTGATCTTTTAGGTGACTTAGATATTAAATCTTTTGGAACAGTTGAAGTAGAAAAAGATAATAAAAAAATAATTTTTCCAAATAAATCTCTTACATATACCCCTTTAAATTTAGGGTATCAAGATAAAACAAAATCTATTAATAATGAAAACGAAAATATAAAAGCTAAATATTTTGGGTTAGCAACACACTATTTTTTAGAAATATTGCCATCATTTGATCTAAAAGATATCGATACCACCTTATTATTGGTAAAAAATAAATTTAATAATATTTTAGATACAACTGATTTTGATGATATTAAAAATAGAGTACAAATACTACTTCAAAACAAACAATTTCAAGACCTGATAAAAAATAGTTCATATACGAAAGAACAAGCACTTATATATAATAATGAGCATAAAATTATAGATCTACTTATACTAAAAGATAATCAATACACAATTGTAGATTATAAAACAACACAAGATCAGTTAAATTCACATAAAATTCAAGTTAAAGCTTATATGCAAGCAATAAAAACAATAACAAATCAAAACAATATAAAAGGTTTTGTGGTATACTTACATAAAAATTCTATAAAAATGGAGAAGATAATATGAACAAAAATATTATAACAAACAGTTTTGCACTTTATATATTTTTACTTGGATATCTAAGTGGTACTACTATACTAACAACCATAGGACTTTTTGCAATTAGTGGAGCCATAACAAATTGGTTAGCAATTCATATGCTTTTTGAAAAAGTACCTTATTTATATGGTAGTGGTGTAGTAGAACAAAGATTTGAAGAGTTTAAAAAAGCTATATATTCTTTGATGATGGAGCAGTTTTTTACAAAAGAAAATTTAACAAAATTTTTTAAAAATGAACTAGATAATAAAAAATCTATAGACTTACATCCAATTATTGAAAAAACAGATTTTTCTATAGCTTTTGAGTCTTTAAAAAGTGCAGTTATGGAATCTAGCTTTGGTGGGATGTTAGGTATGTTTGGAGGTGCAGCAGCACTTGAACCATTAAAAGAACCATTTGAAAATAAAATGAAACAATCTATTTGCACCATAGTATCAACAGATAGTTTTCAAAATATGTTAAAAAGTAGTTTGCAAAACAGTAATATAAGTGATGATATATACGATAAATTAAGCATTGTTGTTCAAAATAGACTAGATGAATTAACCCCTAAAATGATAAAAGAACTAGTTCAAAAAATGATCAAAGAACACTTAGGTTGGCTTGTAGTTTGGGGTGGAGTATTTGGTGGACTTATTGGATTATTGAGTTCTTTCTTAGTTTAGCCCTTAACTAAGGGCTTTAAGGTTTAAGATTTTAAAGTTTTACTACATTTTTTTACTACAAATGGTATTAAATCTGCATATTTTTGATAAAGATTGCAAAATAATCATTTTTGAATCTCAAACCATTA
>JAMOPZ010000410.1 GCA_027064245.1 Campylobacterales bacterium | reverse complement strand
ATCCATTTTCTCCGACTTCTTTTATTTTATCTTCATTGCTTAGATAAAAATGTACCTTTTCTAATAACTCTTTTTTATTTCTAAAATAAACTGCTTCCTTATCTTCTTTAAAAAGATTATTTGCCAAGTCATCTGTATATTCTGCCATCATCATAGTTATTGTAGCTGGTATTTCAAAACATCTTCTTGTATATGTATCGTTATTCACTTTAGATAAAAATACTAATGCTATCTTGGCACTATTGATAGCTAAATTATAATCTTTACTAACAACTTTTATCTCATAACCTAATTTTTCTTTAAAAAATTCATAGTATTTAGAGTTTTGCCAAGAATGTCCATATAGTTTTATATTTATATCATTATCAAAAAGTAGTTTTATATACTCATCTCTTCCATCATCTTCCCAATGTCCTAAAAAAACCACATCACATTTATATTTGCTATCAATAATATTTTCAATATAAAAATTTTTCTCTTTGAGATAATATGATCTCAAAATAGAACTATTTGTAAATCCTGTATTCTTATAATCTTCTATATTTTTCCATCTGTAACTAAATATCCAATCCATATATTTTAAACTATTTTTGTAATGTCTCCAATAATACGATGGATAATAAGTAGCAAATGGATCATCATTGTTATAGCAAAACAACTTAGCATCAAAATTCTGCTTTATTTTTCTATAAGTTTTAGGATAAATATGTAAAACTCTATAAAAAAATATCAAATCTGGTTTATAGTCTTGCACTTTATTAAGTAAATCTTGATTTATCTTATTTGTAACTATTCCAATAGCAAATTTTTTTTCAATTTTATGCAATAAAGAATTTTTAAATCTATCTCCATATCCAAATATATCCACATCGTAGCCCAACTCTTTAAAACCTTTATAAAAAGATTTTTCATATATATCCCATAGGTTATCGCCTACTATAAGTATTTTCATGATACCTCCAAATAAAAATAATAAATAAAATCATAAACATATATGCATTATTTATAATAAATATACCTTTTAAAGCTATTGTAAAACTAGCTAAAATAAAATATGTAACAATATAATCTCTTTTATCAAATGATTTTTTTAATAAATAAATTCCAGTCAATACTATAAATGAAATAATCAATAAACCAAATTTAAGAAATACAAATATATAAAAATTATCTACAAATACTAAATTATAATCTATACCAGTTAAAATATTATAGAAATTAACTTCTTTTGTTCCTAATGTTCTTATAAAATAATTTATCGCTGTTTGTAAATTACTATGGTCTGGATTCCCTATCCCAGCACTTTGAATTAAATAAGATGGTGAAAATCTAATTAGAAAAAAATCTATCAAATCTTTTGCTGTTTCATTAGTATTATAAATTATAAATATACTTACAAACAATAAAAGAAAAATAGAAATAATATATTTATAATTTAAAACTTTTAATCTATATTGATATATAAAAGCAAGTCCTACAAAAACTAATATACCCGTTCTCATTCCACTTAAAACAATAGCATATAAAGAAATTATAAAATATATTATAGAACTACTTGTTGATATCAATTTTAAACTTCTTAATACAATAGTAGCAATTAAGACCAAACTTCCATATATACCAAGAGCATTAACATCTCTGCCAAACACACCACCATATCTACCAAATGCTGGATATTTTTCTAAATGATATAAATTTAATATAAATGATTCTAGCAAATTAAAATGAAACATTAATATTGATAGAATTAATGGAAATGACAAAGTAAATAATAAAAAGTTTATATTTAGACTATCAAATTTTATAAATTTTATAAAAATTAAAAAACTTACAAATAAAATAAGATTATAAACTAAATATACACTGTTTGAAGAAACTTCAACACTATAAAAAAGCATTTGTATCAAAACTACTATTAAGTTTAATATCATGAATGAAGAAACAATGACTATAACATCTTTTTGTAGTTTCATTGTTTTATAATTAAAAGCTATAAATAAAAAAATTAATATATTATAAATGTATAATCCAGAAGTAATTTTTAGATTCAATCCTATAAAAATAAATATTAAATATATAAAGTTTTTATTTACAAAATCTTTTCGTAACATCTTAACTCCACAAATTTTCAGGTAAAAAGTTTTTATACTCTTCACCATCTAATTTTAGTTTTTCATCATTATTTAAAACTCTTAATCTAACCAAATTCATTAAACTTCAATCTTAAATAATTTTTGTTTAATAAACTTCATAAAACCATAATTATTTAATTTTTTCTCTTTTCTTATTTGTGAAGCTTTTGCAAAATCTTCTTTTTTTAAAGCTTCTAAAAATCCATAAAAATTATTAAAATGTTGCTTCAAAAGAATTATCCTGCATCTGTTTGCATCTCTTGAGTTATCCATATCTTCACAATTACCTAAAGCAAAAAGTTTGATTGTTTCTTGTGCTTTCAAGTAAAAATATTTATTGTCATTTTCTGTGTATCTAGGATACAGTTCTAATGTTTTTCCTTTATTTGTATATTTAAACTTTAGTATAAATATATCAAAAATATTATCTTTTATAGGATTTACTATAAGTGTTTCTTCTGCTTCTATATCACTTCTATTTACAACCTGCTCAGTTTGTTTATAAACTTCATTATCTTTATATATTAAAAATTCATTTCCTTTATAAGCATTGTTACAATCATTACACATTAAAATATAATTTTGATAAACACTTTTTATTCTTGGATAATATTTTTTTGGTCTATAGTGATCGATTGTAGCTTCTATCTCTCTGCTATCTAAATTATTTAGTAAATCTACTTCACAATATGGACATTTAGTATTAGTAAAATTTGAAAATGGTTCGACAAATATATTGTGCTTTTTCTCTCTTTTAAAAACTTCTAATTTTTCTAAAAAATCTTTTTCTTCAAAAGCACCTCTCATATCAATCATCAAAAAAACCTTCAAACTCTTCCATATATATCCTCAACTCTTCTTGACCGATTTTTTTTATATTTATCTCTTTATTCTTCATAAATTTTAAAAATTCAAAATAGGTCTTATTGTATAAGAAATCTCCTACAAAACTATTATCTAAAATATCTTTTATCTCTTGTATTCTTTCCTCTTGAACTTCGCTTAACTCATCTTGAATTTGTAATTGACTATATTCCTCTATTAAGTTTTCCATATCTTTTCCAACCAAAGAGTGGATACCAAAAACATCTATTAATATTGTAGATATATCCATATATTTAGAAGAATTTTTATAATTTTGAATTTCATCATTTTTTATAATACTAATCTCACTTGAAGATCTATTTAATACTAAATTTGGATTATGTGTAACTATGAGATACTGTATAGTATTATTTAATTCTAAAAATGAATCTATTAGTTTTAGTTGCCAATTTACATGCAAAGATAACTCTGGCTCATCCATAATTATTACAGAATTATCTTTTGCTAATAATATATTTAAAAATAAAATAAGTAATTGTTTTTCACCTGATGAAAGCAATGTATAATCTAAATCTTCATCTTCATATTTTATAATTAAAGGATTGTTTTCATTATCTAAAATTATACTTTTTTTTGTATCTTTAAAAAAAGTATCGATTATCTCTTTGAAAAAGAGTAGTTTAAAAAATATCCCTTTTTTTGTCTCTTCCTCTTTTGTTTTCAACTCTTTGAACTCTTGTAATTCATCTGTTGTTGCATTTTGAATATTTTCCAATATCTTATTTATCTTAATTGAAATATCTTTTGTTTTTTTAGTAAACTCTATATTTAATTTTCTTTGATATTTACCAAAATCTTGCACTAAATCACTTAATTCACTATCCAATGAAGAGACATTATCTTTTTTTACTTTTTTATCTAATGTATCTATATAAATTGTATCTATTATAGCTTCATTGGCTCTATCTACTACGATAAGCTCTTCTGCATTGTCATCATATATTTTTAAAATATCTAATGATATTGCTGGAAACTCATACCGTTCTATTATCTCTTGATTGTTTGTTAAAAAAGCATATATTAGCTTCGAGATTGTAGATTTTCCACTACCGTTTTTACCTATTAATATATTTATATTTTGACTTAATTTCCATTGAACATCTTTTTTATGATAAATTTTCTGAATATCTACATTTTTTATTTTTATACTTTTTGGTTTTTTCTTTTCTTTAGCACCGCTATCTATCACTATCTGCTTTAAACTACTTAAAAGTATTTTATATTCATTAGACTCACTTATTGGTAATACTTTTTCTAATATATATTTAAATATCCATTCAACTCTCTTTTTATGTGAGCCTTGACCACTTTCAACATAAGCATTTTTCCAAATATTTAGCTTATCTGAAATAAACTCTTTTTGAAACTTGGCGATCAATTTTTTTGAAATATTTTGTTTAATAATATCTTTGCTATAAATAACTTCTGCCGTTGGTTCATCAACTTTATCTAAAAAAATATTAAATTCTTTCATAAAAAAGTTTAATATCCATAATGTTGGTTTCATATAAAGATATTCTTCTTCACCTTGCATCATTCTTTTAGAAAAAGCTTTTATCCTCATCCAATGTTCTTTTTCTATTTTTGATTTAAACTCTAAAATAAAACTATCTAAATCAAGAGACAATAAAAAATCATCAAAATTATATTCAATACATTTCTCTTCTAATTTTACACTTTCTTTTATATCTTTTTGAAACTTTTTTAATTCTTTTTGTGTTATATCACTTACTTTTTTATTATGTAAACTTTCAAACTTATAAATATCTTTTAGATTAAAGTTAACCTTTATCTTATTGTCTTTTAGTGCATCTTTAAGATTATCTAATCTTCTTTTGATGTATCTTGACTTATCTTTTGCCTCGATTTTATCTACTCTACTAAATGCTATTTTTAACTTTTCACTATATCCATTTAACACTATACTTTCAATAGCACCTTGCCCACCAGATATAAAAGGATCATCTGCCTTTTCAACCAATAAAATAAGATTTGAATAGTTAAAAAAGTCAAAATGCCTTATAGATAAAGAATCTCTTTTCTCTTTCAAAGAGTGTCCTATCCCCTCACCATCAATCAAAATAAAATCATCTTCTATAAAGTCACTTTTTAGATTTGCTTCTATTCTAATGTATTCGCATAATATTGAGATGCTTAGGTAGTTATTTTTAAAAATCAACTGATTAAATTCTATAAACTCTTTTTTGTTAGTTTTACTTACTATATATGGTTTATCTTCATCATTGAACAGTTCATAATCTTTTATCAATTGTTTGAAGTTTGTCTCTACTTGCTTCAATAATTTATCTACAATCTCTTCTATCTTCATATCATTTTCAATATTGATTTTAGATAATTCATCTGCTATTTTTAAAAAGTATGCTTCATCTACAAGATAATAAAGTTTAAATCTCTCATCACCCCGCTCTCTTAATTTATCTTTTATATCTTCAATATCTTCTTCTAAAATAGCTTCCCTTACAATATCTTCAATACTATTTTTAATCTCTTGTTTTGTTTTAAAAATAATAATAGTTTTAAAATTGCTAAACTTTTTACTTATGACATATTCTGTGGGAACTACTGTTGTTCTGCTTTGAGAAATATTTGGAAAAGAGTACTCATTTGTTCCTAATATATTTTTAATAATAGAAGTTTTTCCAGCACCAGTACTACCTAGAAAATATATTTTTTTGAGTTCAGCATTTGTAACTGATACTTTATCTAATATTTTTAGTATATTTTTAAATTTTCTCATGTTGTTAACCTTGTGTCTTATATTCTTTTTAAATTTATAGTTATTTTCCTAAACAATTCATAATGACTAAAATCAAAATTATTTCTTAACCTATCATACAAAAATTGTATTTTATGCTTATCATCTTGTACTATTGCATTTAAAAATTGATAAATATCATACTCTTCACTGCCATTATAAGAACCTATATCTTTAAAATTAAGCATTGAAGATATTTCATTAATTATTTCTTTATCTTGTAAATAAACACTCAATTCATACACATTTAAAACTTGATAAATATTCCATTTTAAAATCTCTTTTTTATATCTATAAACAAGTTGTTTAAAATCAACTATATTATGCTGTAAAAAAGCACACTCTAAAAGTGTTAAAATTTGGATATATTCAAAACCCTTTAATTGCTTAGACAACTTACAAATTTTCTTTTGAATGTTAGTATCTTTTAAATATTCTTTATCATTTTTTAAAGAGATTAATTGATATAAAACTAAATCATTATACAAATAATTATCTTTTTTTATATACTCTTTTTTTACATATTTTACTAAATACAATGTTTCTTTAAATTTTGAATTATTGTAAAATACTTTGACAAGATGATACCAAAATAGATAATTGTTTGTAGTAATATTTTTCTTTAAGAATTTTACATTTTCAAGTGTAATATTTTTATCTGTGAGTATTAAAATCCACTCGTAAAAATATATCATATACTTCTCAATAGCTATATCTTTGATATTGTAAGATTCTCTAAACCTTTCAAATACCAATTCGATATTTCCATTGAGCATTTTTGTATCTTTTATCTCCTGATTTATCAGCATATTAAAAATTCGTTTTTTCTCTTTATAGTTTACTGGAGAAAAAGCAAGATTATTTAATATATCGTTTGTATTGTATTTCTCAAAATATTGTTTATCTTTTTTACTAATACAAAAAGCATAATCAATATTTTCAATATTTAATAATTTTTCTAAAAATTGTTGATAATTCATCTATATAAGTGTATCCACAAAAATATCATCTATTGTATTTGCAATAGCAATGATTTTATCTCTATAATCATTTTCACCATCTTGTAAATTTTCCCAAGATTTAAAATCATTTATAACTATCTCATCTTCATAAGGAACTTCATAAGTACCAAGCCATTCAAACTTACTTCTTAACTTTAGATTATCATCAAGATTAGCTCTTGCTTTAATACCTATAAATTCATCTCTTGATTTTTTTGGTTTAGGAGATAAAATTCTTAGTATTTTATGCTTATTTAGTTTCATCTCTGGTAAAATATCTAACACTGCATTTGTGCCATTTATATTTTGGTCATTGTATGATGAAACAATAACTTTTAAATCTACATACTGAGAAAATAAAATATCACTCACTTCTGTTAAACCTGTTCTAGCATCAAAAAAGATGTAGTCATATTCACCTGTATTTTCTATATCCGATTTTATTACTTCAAAAATATTATCAGCAACAGTCGATAAACTATCTACTTCATTATGAGCATTTTGTTTAATACTAAAAAGATATTTAGACAGTTGAGTCAATAGATGATGATAAGGCTTAATATTTTGCATATTAAAGGCAGGTATCAGAGTGAGATTATCAGATAGTTTTTCTGTTACTATTTTTTTAGTCTCGTTATCTTGAAACAGATCTACCAAATACTTTAAAAAATACTCTTCATTTTCAGGTTTTTGATTTGCTGAGAGATAACTAACTCCAGGTGCATATATATCAAAATCTACTATAGCCACTTTTTTATTTTTTACTTCTGCTAAGTATTTTGCACTATTTAGTAAAGTTTGAGTTCGTCCTACTCCACCTTTGAAACTATAAAAGAGAACAGTTTTCATATCTTTTTTCCTTGCATAAATCTAGTTGGTATATTTTCACAATTAGGTTCTATCATCTGTTTTATAGTATTTGAGTTTTGCCCATAAACTATATCTTCAAAATCTTTATAATTTTTAAATTCTCTTTTAGCATTCAATTTAATACTAAATTCTTCAATTTTTTCTAAAAAAATATTATCTAAATTGTCTAAAAAATCTTTAACTTTCATATTCTACTCTTTCAATATTATTGATTAATACACTACTCTCTTTTAAACACATTTGAATATCTCCATAAGAAAAAATAGTCTTATTTTTATCTTCATAAGGATCTTGTATATGTAACTTTGTTACTTGATTTTTCAAGTCCAAAATCATTAC
>JAMOPZ010000409.1 GCA_027064245.1 Campylobacterales bacterium | reverse complement strand
ACAAAATATTAAATCTTGTAAAAGATGGTGCAAAATATTTATCAGATAGTGATAGTAATAGTTTTTCAGCAGAACTTGCTGATTCAATTTTAAGAACAAAAATTTTAACAAAATAAGGAAAAAAAAATGTCTGTAACATACCGTAAAGATTTAGATAGACCACTTACACCTGCTGAAGTAGATGCAAACTTTAAATTGCTTGATAATGGCATCCGTCCATTCAGAGCAGAATCTAATATAGACTGCAACTATAGTCCTATACTTGTAGTAATTCCACATGCTACTACTGAATTAAGTGAATTTGTTTTAAAAGCAACTTTTAGTGATAAATATTATAGTAGATTTTATGAAGTATTGGCTACTTTTGTATATGACTCAGAAGATGGTAATTATGATATTTTTGATTTTAAAACTTCTCTTTTGGATGATGAAATGTCTTCTTTTAATGTGTCTTTTAGTTCGTCAGTCAATGAAGATGGTGATTTGGAAATTCGTTTGCTTCGTGCTTATAATTCAGATTCTGTTGTAGCTGGTTATTTTAGTATCTTTCCTATTTAAAAATGTATTTTATTATCTTATGATACTATTTAAAATATAAAAAAAAGGATTAAAAATGCCAAATTATGTAGAAAATGGTTATAGTGAAAATTATGTGGAGGGTGATACCTCTACACCTCAGAACGAAACAACACAATGTGACTTAAGTGAGGTTTTAAAAGAACTAAAAGAGATAAAAACTCAGAATGCTTTAATGCAAAAGTATATAGCATCTCTTATTGATGATAAATTTTCACTTTTAGTCAATGCAATGGCTGTGTATAAAGGTGATATTATATCTAATAATGAAGATATGAAAGATGAAATAATAGCATCTGTAATATCAGCAAGAAATGTAATCCAAAGCGATATAAAAACAACTGTCCCCGATAATGTTGTAACAACAGAATATATAGATTCAAAAGTTCCATTTGTAGATGACAAAGGTGTTGATGTATATCCAAAAGGTACAGCAATAATCAGTAAAATATCAAGTGGTATATTTGTAATAGAATCATCAAGTTTCTTGCCTGATGGAGAGGGTAACTATTCAGTAGTTTATGTTGTATCCAAATTTAGTGAAAAAGATAATCCTAAAAGAGTTTTTAGTAATATGCATTCTAGTTATGTAAAAGAAGCTTATCCTGAACTTTATTTTATGAAAGAAGATTATCCTGATTGTTTTCCTGAGAGTACAAGTTAATGAGTTCAGCAGTAAATTTTGATTATGTAATTCCTGATAGTTTATCCGACACCCCCTCAAACAACAGCAACTATAAAGGAACTAGCAAAACTTTAGATTATAAGTCACAACCTGATTATAAAAATATGAAAGCACCTATCCCCTCTAAAACTCCAAAATCATTATTTGGGGGTATGCTCTCAAAGTTAGCAGGTAAATCACTTGCTGGTATGCTTGGACTTGATTATATACTTCAGCCCATAATAGATGCAACAAAATCAA
>JAMOPZ010000408.1 GCA_027064245.1 Campylobacterales bacterium | reverse complement strand
TCCATCATCTTTTAAAATTGTTGAAATTGTTTGATTAATTTGAGATACAGTAGATGCCTTACTTTCATAGTCATCCATCTTTGTAGTTTTACAATTAATTATATAATTATTGAAACTATTAGGTAGTTTATTTAATTCTGATTTATTTCCGATTACCTCTATATTTATCTCTTTAATATCATCATATATTGATAATTCTTTAACATCTAATAATAACTCTTTACAGTATTCTTTAAAATCATCAATTATATTTACTTTAATTTCTCGTAAAACAATCTTATCACTATCTTTAATACTTATTTTTCTATGTATATCACCATCACTAATCGTTGGATTGAATATAACAATATCTACACTATTTTTATAAACTTCAAATTGTTTATAATCTAAAAAATCTATTGATATAATCTTACTTTTATCTTTTATCTCTAATTCTTGATTTGTTACAGCAGTATCTATATCATTAAAATAAATATTTTTAATTTTTAATTTTGTATCTAAAGCAATATGTGAGCTAAGATTACCACTACCAAAACATAAATCCATTAAATTTAAATTTGAAGCTATTTTAATCTTTTTTTCTTCTTGTAAAGAACTAAAAAAATCTGCACTCTCTTTTGCTTTTTGTGTACTTACATAAAAATATTTCTCTCCAATATTTTTACTGTCATTCTTTGTCTCTTTATGTTGATAAAATGCTTCTATTTGACTATATATTTGTTCTCTCATTATTTACTCCAATCTATCTTATTAAATATTTTATACAGATATGCTCTTTTATATCTTTTTACAGCATCATAACCTTTATCAATTTTATCAAATGATTCTTGTATCTCATCATCTACTTCATTTATAAAATTTGCTATTATTTTTTGTATTTCTAAAGAAGTATGATTATTAAAAGATTTAGGTATAAATATTTTTATTTCTTTTTTTGAATCATCATTTAATGTTAAACCATTATTTGTTTTTGTTCCATATTTTGGATATTCTAAAATACAATTATAAGCAATATATTTACTATCAATATTATCATTTACTGTTAAAATATCAATAGCTTCATTACAATAAGCTGGTTTATCAGAATTGTAAACTTTTACAACTCCTACCGTTAATTTAAAAGATATTAGTATATCACCTTTTTTTATTGGTATTAATTTTTCCGATTTACCTGTATTTTTTTTGTCAACAGTTTCTTTTATTAATTTCATTGTAGTTTTTTTATTTGTATTAGGATTATCAATAAATAATCCATTAACTTTTCCTAAATCCTTTACACTAAACCAATTAATATCACCATTGATATCAATTTTTGGTGTAAAACCCATACTTTTACTACATATTAAATCATTCTCATTATTTTTATCTGCATGTATTCTTTTAATTTCAAATTCAATATCAGTTATATTAAAATCAATATCATATTTTTTAGCATAACGAGCAAATCTAACTTTTATAAAATCTTTTTTAAATGTTGATGGGATAAGTGACTTTCTTAATCTTTT
>JAMOPZ010000407.1 GCA_027064245.1 Campylobacterales bacterium | reverse complement strand
ACTCAACCGTTAGATTACTAGGCAAACATGAAAAATCAAAATATTAAACCAAATGAAAAAGAAAGAATTGCTTTAGACTTATTTTATAATAGGTTTTATGATTTATATGAAGAACTATCTCATAATGATTTTTTTAAAAATAAATCATCATATAGGTTTTATAAAATACGAGAAATTTTTTCAGTATATAAAGAACTTTTAGGATATGAACCAATTAAATATCATATTGAACTAATAAAAAAGACTAGACCGCCACTTGAAGGAATAATTGTTAGTGATCTTTTTAGTTTTATAAGAAATTTACTTTTACATTTTCCAGTATTTGATAATTGGAATGATGTATATATTACTAAAGATTTAGCAACATGGAATAAAGCAGGAACAATTCATAAGTTTTTGGAAAAAAGTAGTAAAATAAAAATTAATGATAAAGGAACTATAAAGTATAGGATATGGGAAGAAAGTAAAAAACTAATGACTCATATATCTATTAATTTTCCTGAAGAATATAATGGCAATAAAATATTTTTAAAAGATATAGTTTCTGAACAAGAAGGTATTAAACTTTGTATATCTTTTATGAAAGAAATCTTAGATGTTCAAGTTGACTCTGATGAAGAGCAAGATATTAAAATAATGTCTCAAGTTTATGTTCCAAAAGTAGGACATTAATGTACTATTATCAAACTATTTATAAATCTAACAAAACCTTGGAGAGGAAATAAATGCCCTCGATGATTTTTTAGAGTTTTTTGATAAACTATCAGTAAAAATTTAAAAGAGTTGAGAAACTGCTAAAAAGGCATTTATTTCTCAAGTCGACCGTTATGTGTCTATCGTAAGCACCTTGCTTAAAATGAAAAAGGTTTAAAAAACTAAAGTATTTGGCATGTGAGGTTAAAAACTCCACATGCTAAAATAAAGTTAAAACTTTAAAAAGTCTTTAAAACAAAAAGCCAACAAACTCAAAAAAAATAAAACCACTCCAACCCATAAAAACAAACCTGACTCCAACTGAAACTGTAAGAACATCAAAAGTAAGACGACATAACAAAGCGTAGCAACAAAAATATGTTACCACAGCCGATTTTTAACTTTGAAAACTTCAAAGATTTAGATACCATTGTAAACATAAAAGAGTACAAAGATGGGTAACATATTTTTGTACTCAACCGTTATGAGTCAAACCCTAAAGCACTTCGCTTTAAAGTAAAAAAACAAAAGACTAAAAAGCTCTACATGTAGAGCTAAAGCTTTTCAAAAGTTGTCAGCCAATAAACTTAAAAAAAAGTAAAACCACTCCAACCCACAAAAACAAACCCAACTTACCCAAAAACTCTAAAACCATAAAGAGCATTGCCATCATAACAAAACCTCGGAGAGAAATAAATGCCCTCGGTAACTTTTAAAAGTTATTCAGATAGAATATCAGTAATAAGAAAAAAGAGTTTAGAAACTGACC
This sequence comes from Campylobacterales bacterium, assembly GCA_027064245.1. GTDB lineage: Bacteria > Campylobacterota > Campylobacteria > Campylobacterales > Arcobacteraceae > JAIOSF01. The sequence goes on along the minus strand of JAMOPZ010000407.1, from coordinate 6,762 downwards.
AAGAGGCATTTATTTCTCAAGTCTACCGTTATGTGTCTATCGTAAGCACCTTGCTTATGATAAGAAAATTCTAAAGAAGTTGAAGTTTTAAAAACAAGTTTACAAAGTTAAACGCCAAGAAGAAAAAAAGAAGCCTTCTCAGTAAACGCCAATAAACCCACTTAATGCAGTAAGTGTAAAACCCTTACAAACGCAACTGATTCCCGTTGAGACTTTAAGGACATCAAGAACACGACGACATAACAAAACATAGTAAAAAAATATGTTACCATAGCCAAAAAAAAGTATCAAAACTTGAAAAATTTAGATACCATTGTAGAACTTAAAAGACTACATAAACGGGTAACATATTTTTATATTCAACCGTTAGGTTCAGTATTTAAATTTAATTCAACCTTAGCTATAATATCAAAATATAAAAGGAAAGTAAGATATGAAAAAAATATTAATAACATTAATTTTAACAATAAGCTTATTCGCTTCTATTGAAAATGAAATAGATAAAAAAAGATTTTCTTATAAAGATGAAGTTCTAACTGATAGTTTTGCTGATATGCAATGGCAGGATAATAAAGATACTAAAACTATCAAAAAGGATTGGCAAGGAGCAAAAGATTATTGTTCTAATTTAACATTAAACGGTAAAAGTGATTGGAGATTGCCAAATAGATTTGAATTACAATATGCTCTTAAAATAAAAAATAAATTTAAAAACAATCAGTTTGCTGATTATTGGTCAAGTACACCAGTTGTTAGACTTCGTAGTACTGCTTGGAGAGTGGATTTTAAATATAATGAACCAGCTTTTAGAGATAAAGAGTATAAGCTTTATATTCGCTGTTCAAGGGCAAAAAAATATGACACTTTAGCTCTTTTACAAAATAATATTAAAGAGAAAATAAAAAACACTGTTGCTCCTATATATGCTGAAATTCAACAACAAAATAATATTTCAGGATATGAATGGTTTATTAATACATATCCAAAAGTACCACAAGTAAAGGAAGCTATTCAGAATATATATAAATTAGCATATACTAAAGCTAAACAAATAAATACAATTTCATCTTACAATACTTTTATAATTGCATATCCTTATGCTTTACAAATAAATGAAGTAGTAAAAAAATCATTTATTCTTGAAACAAATAAATTTATAAAAATTAAAAAGGATAATGAAAAGAAAGCGAGATTATTAGCAGTTAAAATTAAAAAAATGACTCTAAGAATGAAAAAATCGAATGCTAAAATAGGTTATGAGATAGTAATAGATAGAATGACTAGACTACTTACTGAAAAGTATGAAGAAACAGATGCAAGTTTAAGGTACTACGAATCAAAAGAATTTACAGACTTTACACTAAAGTTTGATAAAACTATGAATGATATAAAAAAGATATTAAATCATATAGCAAATGATACATCAGACATATCTTTTTATGCTAAAAAAATGATAAATATATCTTCGCAAGGTTTTTCAGATGCTAAAGCAGATAGAGAGATGTCCAAGTACAAAAGTGAACAACATCACAAATGGGACAAAAGAATGCATTATATGGAAAAAGGTTATAATTAAAATGAAAATTTTTAAATGTATAATAACTTATTTATTCTTTCCATTTTTGATTGCATATTTAATTATATGTATGGAAAAAATACAAACAGTAAATGCTAAAATTATAAATCTTTATGACGATACAGATAAGTTAATAACAGAGTATCATTATAATACGACATCTTACTATATAGAAATATTACAAAATACAATTTTAAATAGTCAAAAAATAAATAAAATAGTATTAAAAAACATTCATTCAGAAAATAATATTTCATTAATTGAATTAAAAACAATAGACACAATAATTAAAGAATACCAAAGTACAATATATAATAAAAATATTTTATTAGTAAATAAGTTTACTAATAAACATCAAGAGTTTATATATAAAACAAATAGTTTTTATACTATATTAAATAATAATATACATAAACTAAAGATATATTCAAATAGTATAGATTTGCCTTTTGAAAAGAACATTATTGAGTATATACATATATCTAAAGAAATTATTAATAAAATAAACAAAATAAGAACCCATAACATTAATCAACAACTTGATTTTATTAATATATTACAAAATTTAGAAAAATTATCACGACAAGAACGAATTAATAAATTTGGTAAAAAACTTAAAGAGATAAATAAATATCAAAAATCATATGTAATTGATATAGATAATTTGCAAACTAAATTAAGAAATAATGATACTAAATTAATTCAAGTTTTATATAACAATATGAATGAGATGATAAATGGAGGATTTAAACCAGTTATTAAATCAATATTTGCGAATCAAAAAAAAATAGAATATGTCTATTTACAAAATAAATAAAGGAGATATTAAAATGCAAATAGCAGTAAATTTTCAAAATGAAACAATAGCACAAAAAGTTTTATGGATGTTAGAACATTTTAAAAATGATGGTGTAGAAGTTATAAAATTAGATAATACAGATGATGAAGTTATAAATAACTTCAAAGCTGGATTAAATGAAATACACCTTATAAATCAAGGAAAATTAAATTCAAGACCCGTTCAAGAGTTTTTAAATGAATTATAAAATAGATACTATTCCTAGATTTGAAAAAGATGTTAAAAAACTAAAAAAGAAATTTCCTAAAATAAAAAATGATTTAGTTAAATTTATAAATGAATTATCATCAAATCCAGAATTAGGAATAAATTTAGGAGAAAATATATTTAAAGTTAGAGTTCCAAACTCTTCAATCCCTACAGGAAAAAGTGGAGGATTCAGAATCATAACTTATTATAAGAAAGATGATACTTTATATTTGGTTACTATCTATTCAAAAACCGAACAAGATAATATTTTAACTGAAAAGTTAAGACAAATAGTAAAAGAAGAAATAGAACAAAATTAGCTTATAAGTAGTGGCAAACCTAACAAATCCTTGGAAAAAACAAGTGTATAGTCGGAAAATTTTAAGCTTTTAAGTGTCGAATAAAGATACAAAAAAGACAAAACTTTTAAGCCGTATTGCCCACTTGTCTTTCAAGTCGAGCGTTGTCTGAACGCTTCGCATTCAGACAACGGCAGCGCGGGTTGAACACCCACTTATTATCTGCTGCATCCGCATCAGACAACAAGCGGGAGGAGCGAACTACCATTTGAAAACCTAAAGGTTTGAAAATGGTAGTCACTCACCCGCGCTGCCGTTATGTCATAAAAGGATTAAATAGTGCTGGGTCACGAAATAGAATTTGCAATTATTCAAAAAGCAAAAGATTTAAACATAAATCCAAAGAAACACCTTGATGAAGTAGTCAAAATCACTAATACATTAAGAAGTTTTATTAATCAAGATATATCATTAGATAATAATGAAATTGAAAAGTTAATTGAAAGATTAACGGTATTTACAACCTTAGTCTCAGTACCTATAGAAAATGGTATTCATATATCTAGAGCTGTTAAATTTGATGATGACAGCATAAATCCATGTTATCCAAATGTATCAAGATTATCATATATACCAAAAGATATTTCAATAACTCCACCTCTTGGGAGAATGAATAAAGAAGATAATGCTATGTTTTATGGTTCTTTATATTCTCACAGTAATAGTATGGGGACTATTCTATCTGAGGTAAGAGCAGTAAAAAATGAAAAATTTAATATTTTATTCTCCGAAACTACAAATGATTTAGAATTAGTACCAATAGGAGTATTTGATTATTTTAGAAGAGGTGTTCCTCACCCCTTCAGACTACATAATGATTTTAAAGAAATGTATGATTTATATCAAAACAATACTCATCCCACTGCAATGTTAGCACTACAATTGTGCGATGCTTTTTTATCTGATATTTTAACTATGGATGAATCTGATAATTTGTATAGTGTTACTTCAACTCTTGCAAGTGAATGTTTAAAAGTTGATGTCATAGATGGATTAATGTATCCATCAGTTAAATTTGAAGATTTTCCAAATGTTGTTATCAAACCTAACTCTATTGATAAAAAAACCATTCACAAAGAAGTCCATTCACTAATAGTCAATGACAGTTTTGGTTATGGAATGTATGAAACAGAAACTTTATTTAAAGGCAATGTTAATACTCACGATGGTATTATCAATTGGAGTAAAACTAAATAAAAGGTCGGATAAGAACCCCATCTCACGATGACATTCTCTCCTAAGAACCGTGCTTGCGACTTTCATCGCACACGGCTCAAGCATTGAGGGCTAAAAGTTTATTTGTGAGTTTTTTGGCTTTTAGATTAGACCATCTTTGTAAAAAGTAACTATCATAAGTGCTATCAAATGGATTGGCACTAGATTGTATTTTTACAAACTTTTCTATCTTAATAGTAGTAAGTGGAGCTACTGCACGAGTGCCATCATTTAGAGTTTCAATCTTATACTTATCAAACGGCTTAAAATATTTATGATAATATTTTATAGTCTGTTTCCTATGATGAACTCTTTTGACCCAGTTTAAAGATTTATACCAAATGTATTTATCTAAAGTACTAAATATATCTTTAGAATTGACATATCTATAGTAGTTACCCCATCCTCTAATGACTGGATTTAATTTTGAAATTAAAAGCGATACACTAGAGGCACGATACCTTTTAAATATCTGTTTTAATTTATATTTAAAAGATTTGATACCATCTTTAGTTGGATGTACTATGAGCTTACCATCAGAGTATTTTTTAAAATTGAAACCTAAAAAATCAAACCCATTGTGTATATTGGTAATATGTGTTTTCTCCTTAGAGAGTTCTAACCCTCTAATAGATAAAAACTCTTCTATCTCTTTTTGAAGTAGTCGCAAAGCCTTTGGATTATCTCCAATGATTACAAAGTCATCGGCATATCTAATAAAATTAAAGTTTAGATTTTTATAATGAGTTACTACCCATTTACCATCAATCTTATCTTTCTTGGCAATAACCTTGCTATGCTTTTTAACGATAGCTTCAATCCCATCTAAAACCATATTAGCCAATATTGGCGATATAATACCACCTTGAGGAGTACCTGAGATAGTAGGAAATAATTGACCATCTTTTATGAATCCTGATTTTAACCACTGTTTTAAAAGTCTGTTATCAAGTTCTATATTATCATAAATCCATCTATGAGATATATTGTCAAAGCAACCTTTTATATCAGCTTCTAAAACCCATTGTTTACTTGTTTTTCTACAAGTACAGTTCCATATCTGCTTCATAGCATCCTGTGTTGAGCGATATGCTCTAAATCCATAAGAGTTTAGGTCAGCGGTTACTTCACTAACAGGTTCTAATGCTTGTTTATATAAAGCTTGTAAAGCTCTATCAAACATTGTAGGTATTCCTAATGGTCTCATTTTTCCATTCTTCTTTGGTATCTCTATCCTTTTTAAAGGTAAAGATTTATAAGTTACTAAATCAATTTTAAGCTCATCTACACATATATCTTTTTTAGCAGATGTATCTAAGAGTTCCCCATCTACACCAGCCGTTCTTTTACCTTTGTTCTCACTCACTCTTTTTACTGCTAGTACTCTAGCATTGAGTGATTTTACAAGTAGAGTTTGGAGTTTCTTTACCATTCTAATTCTACCTAACTTTTTAGCTTTTACAATTCGATTCTGTAATCTCTTTACTGGGTATCTTAAGGATTTTAAATACTCCTTATCCTCCCAGCTAATGAGGGTGATAACCTTATGGGTCTCTATCACTTTATACCTTTTTTATTTAAATTCAATTACTAAAATGTCCTTGACATCAACACCATAGGAAGTGGGCTATCTTTCGATATAAGGCAAATTCTGAGCCTTTATCTACTGCATTACACAATAGCATTCGCTTTTTCCATCATCCCATACCCACTTAATTATCGCTTTGTTTCACAACAAAGTTTGTTATAAAATAGATAACTTTATAACAACTAATTGGGCTTACCAAGTTCCACTTAATTTGTTTAATATAGACTTAGGTTCTATCTCTACTCCGAGGGTGCAATATCTGTGTAGAGCATTTGCACAAAACTCTATCTTAACCCTTTACTTTTTAGTCATAGTGTATCATCACGGTTTCACTATCTAGTCTTAACGAAGCTTCAAACAATAGTTCACATTACATTAACCATATCTACTTTTCTATATCAATAATCTCAATCCGTATTAAGAGATTATTAGATATTATTCTACTGCTTAAAACAAAGTTGTTACCAACTATGCAATAGTAGAAAGAAAGAGAGTAACAGAACACTCTATGGGTATCTACCCACATCAAATTAAGCGACTTCTTGTCGCACATATAACAAAACATTGGAAGAAGAACGAGGCTACCACGGCGATAATTTGACCTTTTAAGTATCGCACTGATATACTTAAAAGCTTGAATTGTTAAGACGTTAAATCGCCACGTCCTTCAATTTAGACGTTATGAGTCAAACCTAAAAGCACTTCGCTTTAAAGTAAAAAAACAAAAGCCTAAAAAGCTCTACATGTAGAGCTAGAGCTATCCAAAAGTTATCAGCCAACAAACTCAAAAAAAGTAAAACCACTCCAACCCACAAAAACAAATCTAACTTACCCAAAAATTTTAAAACCATATTGGCTCAAATATAAATACTAAATCGCTATACTCTTTTTTATATAGTTTTTTTAGTTTAGAGACTAGTTTTTTCATACCAGTAATATTATTATTTATCTCAATATCTAAACTATTTTTTGGTAT
>JAMOPZ010000406.1 GCA_027064245.1 Campylobacterales bacterium | reverse complement strand
AAGGTATTTATTTCACTCAATAGTTCTGATATTGAGTGAGTCTTGATACTTTAGTTTATTCTTGCTTTGATTCTATTTTTCTTGATTATTTTTTGAGTTGTCTAGTGGTTGTGAAGGATGTCTAAATTGACAGTAAAACTTCTCAATATTGAGATAGAAAAAGGGGTAGTGTTTCAATTCTGTTGATAAACTTTACATTATAATAAAAGACTAAAATCTAGAACATTAATTAACAATCCAATAACAATATCGTGCATTTGTATACTCTTAGAAAAACAGATAGTTTTTCGCGTAAGCCTCTTAACTCTTGTTCTCAAAGTAAGATTTTTTCTCTCTATAGTTTGGGTGTTTCTTTTGCCTATTTCATGTTTTTCTTTATCTAAATTTTTGCTATATGCACCCCAATTATCAGTATAATATTTTCCTATATTAAATGGTTCTAATAGTTTCTTTAATTTCAAAAATACTTCATCTTTTCTTCTGCCAAAAACAAAGGCAACTGTATCTCCTGTATTATGGTCTATTGCTAACCACAACCATCTCTGATTTGACTTATCTCCTACAAAACTCCACATCTCATCTAACTCTACATCAATCGCATTTATGGGAACTATATCAATTTCTATGCCTTCTTTGGCGTTTTTTTCAAGGAGTTTATGATTTACATTATTTATTATATTATCTGCTCTTTTTATAGTCTCTATAACTGTATTTGGGCTAATCTCTAAAACTCTAGCTGTATCTCTAATCCCGCTACCATTTACAGACATTTTTAAAATTAAATTTTTGATATGTTGTTGTCTTCCTATATCTTTATAATCTAGTAAAAAAGTTTGATGATTACATAGCTTATTTTTACATAAAAATCTCTGTTTATCATTCTCATCTTTTCCATTTTTTACAACATCTTTACTATTACAATATGGACAAGTTATTTCTATTTCTATTGTTGCCATATTTCTCCAATTTATTTTTTTATTTGAATAATAGCTTCTTTATATTAAAACTTTTTTATATCAACAGAATTGAAACACTACCAAAGATACCAAACTACCTGTCTATATTCCTAGCAATTACGCTTATGATAAAAATATGGGTGTGGTAGCAGATAAAAATTTTTATACCATCAGTTTTTTTATAGACCAAGCCATTGTTATGGTCTCGGGGGACAGAACATTTCAAGAGACTATCTCTACTTCAGATGCTAATTTTCAAAAAGTTATCAAGCCCTCTTCTGTTGAATTTATAGAAGATGAAGGAATTATGAGTGTTGATTTTAATCGTCATGGAGTGAACTATAATCTATCGATTGAGTGTGATGATTATAAAACAGACAAACGTTGTAAAGAAGAAGATTTTTTACGAAATCTCTATAATCGACTTGTGATGATAGGAGGTAAAAAATGAGATACTTTTTAATCGTTCTTTTGGCTTTAGTATTAACCTCTTGTACCTCAAAAAATAGAGGCAAGGTAAAAGAGGTAGAGCAGACATGGAAGGGTAAAGGATT
>JAMOPZ010000405.1 GCA_027064245.1 Campylobacterales bacterium | reverse complement strand
CAGTGATAATTACAACTTTCATACCTTTATAAGAATATGTTTCAAGACTATCATCTAAATCATTATTTTTACATTCTCGCATAATTATATTCCTTAAAATATATTATCTCATAAATTAAAAGTGAAGATAAAAAATATAGCAAATTGACATATTTTCTTAATATATATAAAATTAACTCTTATATATCAAGTATAATTGAATTATCTCTAACAACTAATTATATAAAGAATTATAGCTATTTATATTTTTAGTATATATACTAATATAGTCCTTATCACTTATATTAACTACTCCAACCTCTTTTTACAAAACACCTATAATTCCTCCCAACTCACTAAAACAATCAATTAAATAATTACACTACTGAAATACTTTATAATTCCTATATACAAGTTATATTCCTTTTATTACAAACTCTCTATGATTTATATTTAAGGCAAGATTTGTCCAATAAATAAACTTGCTTTACAGGCTAATATTTGATATTATTATGCTATATTAGTTTTAATACTAGTTATTAGTATTTATAAAATTTCCTATCTTGAGGAGTACTTATGGGTAAGTACCAAAACTTACATGAATCAATTAAAGAAGAAGTATTATTACTGCTATCTTCATACACACCTCAAAGTATAAAAACAGACAATGATTTAGAACCTGCCCTACTCTATGAAGCTAATAAATTATTAAATGATAAACTTACCTTTTTAAAATTAAAACTAGAATTACAATTTGAAGATAATGAAATTACTATTAAAAAATATGGTTTTAATAAAATAGTTAAGTTTATTAATCCTGATAATGTAGCTAAACAATACCATATACATATAGAAAAAAAATGGAAACAAGTTAATGATCCAATAAAAGTTCAACATAGATTAGAAGAAGAACTGGCGGTATGGGCTAATAGTTATAAATTGCACTCATTTGAGGAGCTCGATAAAGCAGAGAACGCTACAGAAGTATTCATCAGAGAACAAAAAGCGCTTATAGAGGCTCGTATAAAAGAAGCTAAAATAGAATGTACTAAAATTAAGAATAATTTTAGTGATTATTCAGACATTAGAATATGTTCTAAATATAGAGCACACAATTATGGAACTATACACTTTACTCTAAACAATAACCAAAAATATAAAAAACACCTTAGCATTAAAATGCCAAATGTAATTTATTATATAAAACCAGAATTTAGATCTAATAATAAGTTAGATAAGTTCTTATCAGAAGCTACTAATGTATTTGGAGATGTTTGGGTTGTTGAGTAGTTCTAAGTCATTCTAATAAAATATTTTCCATGTTGAAGACTATTTATATAGTAATTTCCCATAATGAGGACTTTTTAATTATTATTTCCTATATTGAGGACTAAGTATATAATAATTTCCTAAACTGAGGACTTATCTATATATATAATTGATTTTATTATATATATTGCATTATTCTCTCCTCATTATGGGAAACTTATTATTTATTTAGTAAATTACTACACTTATGAAATATAGACAATAAGTAAAGTCCTCGTTTTAGGAAATCTATCCTCATTATAGGAAATTAAGTCCTCGTTATGGGAAGTACTTAGTCCTCCTTATGGGAAATTAAGTCCTCATGGTAGGAAATAATATCTCTACACTAGCCTATTTTAGGACACTTCAGAACTCTGTAACTCTAAAGTATGTATTTCTTTAATACTAAAACAGAGGTGTTTGTTCTTTTTTTCTTGAAAAATCTTTATACTTCCCATTACTTAATTTATATTCATTTACTTCTTCAGACGAATAACTATATCTATGTATCATCATTCCTCTATATAAACTTTCTACTTCATCAAACTCATTTTCTATAATAAGATTTTTTATTTTTACTTTATAATGTGATAAATTATCTATCTTCTTTTGAGTGTGAGCTATAACCCATTCAACAAACTCATCTATTCTAGGATAAGGAATAATACACTTACTTTCAATCTTCTGCATATCTTTAGACCAACTAAACATAAATTTTTTATTTACTCGATCATAATTACAAGATATAATTTCTTCTGTTAATGTAGTAATTTCTTTTAAACCTCTATCAATACCTTCTAGCATTTTAGAAGCATGTTTATGTTTAGTACCAAACTTATCATTTAATTCATGAATTTCTTTATTTATAATTCCTATATGTTTATCTATTTTATTTGGCATAGAATAATATCTAAGATACATTTCATATATTTTATAACCATATTTAGTTTTGAATTTTTTTGATAATGATAAATCTATATTTGTATACCCTGCTTTATCAACCATATATTCAATAAATGATTCTGAAATATTTATTTCTACTAAATGTTGAGATTCTTTATAAGATTTAATATCATGTAAAAATGAAGTTAATGCCCATGCTACTTTTTTACCAGATTTAATATCATTAAAATCTCTTAACTCAAACGGTAATTTTAGTTCTAATAGATAAGTTTTAATACGATCTACATAATCATTATTTTTTTCTAATCCAAGTTTTTTTCTTAAATAAGATAATTCTAATTGAATTTTTGATTCTTGTCTTTCATGATACACTTGTAATATTGCATCTAAACTTTTCATAGCTCCTAGTGATAACTCACCATTTTTAGCATCTGTAATAGCATTGTTCTTTCTTAACATCTCAAAATGTTGTTTTTTTGCTTTCTCTAATGATTTACTATGTTTGTTATTACCCATTAACTACCCTTATTTCAAAAAAAAAGTATTATATCCTCTTTTTAGGAAATTTATCCTCGTTATAGGAAAAAACTCCTCAGAATGGGAAATTTCTAAACACTTCTTTACTTTAGAACTAACTTACTAACTAACACTACTAACAAAGGAATAAAATTTGCTATACTCTTTAAAAGTTTCGCATGCGAAATTATTTAATTAAAGGGTATTAATGATTATTACAATAGCACATACAAAAGGTGGAGTTGGTAAAAGTTTAATATCTTTCCATTTAGCTGTTGCACTTAAAGCTGCTGTAATAGATTTAGATTTTCAACAAACAATTATTATTAATAATGAAATGAGAAAGAATAACGGTTCTAAAGGCATAGGTGTACTACAAACTAGATCTCTTGAAGATTTAGTTAAATTAAGAGATCATAACTTAAAAAATAGAGATACCAAAGAAGAAAAAACATTTATTATTGATGTTGGTGGATTTGATTCTGATGTAAATAGAGTAGCTATTGCTATTGCTGATATAATCATTGTTCCAGCCAACGATAAGACAAATGATATTATAGGATTACACCAATTTCAGAAAATAATAAAAGAGATTGATGAAGCTACTGGAACAAAACTAAAACCAAAGCTTTTGATCAATAATGTTTCTCCAACAACTAAAGACTTTATTAGTTTAGACACATTTGTAGAAAAAAATCAAAATTTTTCAATAATGAAATCAGTATTAAGAACAAGAGCTGATTATTATAAAACTCTTGAAACAGGTACTGGTATTACAGAACTAAAAGAATCTAAAGCTAAAAAAGAATTTAAGAAACTCATAAAAGAGATTAAGAAGGAAGCTAAAAATGGCTAAAAAGAAAGTAAATTTATCTAGTTCTATAAGTGCTAGCAGCAATAACCTTTTAAAAGCTGGTAATGGTGCAGCTCTTACTCAAGATCTTGGAGCTTTATTAAGTGGGTCAAATAATAGTGATGTAAATATCTTTAAAGAAACAGAAATAAAAGTACAAGATATTATTAATAATCCATTTCAACCTAGAATAGAAATTAAAGAAGATAGTTTAATTGAACTATCTCAAAGTATTGAAAGTGAAGGTCAACTTCAACCAATAATTGTTCAAAAACATAAGAAGAAATTTATAGTAATTGCTGGGCACAGAAGACTAGCAGCACATAAACTTATTAAAAAAGAAAAAATATGGGCTTCTATAGTAGATATGCCCTATTCTGATACTATAGAAAATAATCAACTATTATTTAGACAAGCTACTATAGAAAATATCCAAAGAGAAAATTTATATCCATTAGAACTAGCATTAGCTTGTAAAGAAGCTATAGATAAAAAATTATATAAGTCTGTCAGTGATATATCAAAAGCTATAAATAAATCAAAAACATATCTATCAAAAGTAATGTCAATTTTAAAATTATGTAAAACTATAGTTAATGATCTATCTACAGATAAAACAGTTAAAGATTTAGATGCATTATATGAATTACAAAAAATAAAAGATGAAAAGAAACAAGAAAAACTATACTTTTTATTTAAAGATAAGAAAATTACTCGTGATGATATTAGATTAGAAATTAAATCACAAAAAGGCGATGTACCAACAAGTACAGTTAATTATAAATGTTCTAAGGGTAAATTATCTTTAGCTATTGATTTAAATAAGATAGATTCTAAAAAAGCATCAGAACTTGAAAATAAAATAGAACTATTAATCAAAGAATATATTTAAAGTTTCGCATGCGAAACTTTTATTTTATAATAAATTTTTTAGGTTAATAAGCTAACATATGTTAGTGAGTTTTTTAAATAAAGTCGAAGGAGATTAAATTATGATAGATAAAATTATACTTTTCCTAAAGCAGATATTTAAACAAAGAAAATGGGGTGAGAATCCTAGATTCTAATTCCATCAAATAAAAAAGGACACAAATGAAAAAAGCAGAGTTTATAGAATTAGTTAAAGCTAGTGGAAATTATTCAACAAATGTTGAAGCAGATAAAGCAGTAAAAGCTTTTACTGATGCAGTGACTGGTGCATTATGTAAAAAAGAAAAAGTAGCGTTAGTTGGATTTGGAACATTTTCAACTGTAGATGTAACTGAGAAAAGTGGTACAGTGCCCGGAACTACTAAAACTTATACTAAAGCAGCTCATACAGCTCCTAAATTTAAGGCAGGTCAAACTCTAAAAGATAGAGTAGCTTCAGGTAAGTAACTCTTTGCAAAACACTGCATTAAATATCCTAAAAACTGGTAATAATGTTTTTATTACTGGTTCCGCTGGAACTGGTAAGACCTATCTTCTAAATCAATTCATCTTTTATTTAAAATCAAGAAAAATACTTCCAACTATTGTAGCACCAACTGGTATTGCTGCATCACATCTTCAAGGCCAAACTATACATTCATTTTTTAGTCTTGGTATACGTGATACTATAGATGATTATTATATTTCGTCTTTGTTAGAAAAGAAGTATCTTCAAACTAGATTTTCTAAATTAAAGGTTCTAATCATTGATGAGATATCAATGGTGTCTCCTGAGATGTTTAGTGCAATGGATAAAATACTTAGAGCGTTTAAAGAGAATGATATACCATTTGGTGGTGTACAAACAATACTCTCTGGAGATTTCTTTCAGCTTCCCCCTATTTCCAAAATACCTAGAGATAAACGCTTTGCTTGGCAGTCTCAATCGTGGAAAGAATTATCTTTAAAAACATGTTATTTGCAAGAAAAGTTTAGACAAGATGATAATGTACTTATTAGTATTTTAGATGAGATAAGAAGTGGAAATGTCTCAAGTAATACTTTAGATATTTTAAATTCAAGAGATCATAAAGAGCTGGATATAGACTTCACTCCCACTAAACTTTATACCCACAACATAGATGTTGACAGAATTAACAATGATGAGCTAAATAAAATCAACAACCCTACCCTACTCTTTAAATACAAATCGGAAGGCACATCTAAAAATATTCAAAAGATATTTAAATCTGCACTAGTTTCAGAAGAGATGACTCTGAAAAAAGATGCAGTAGTTATGTTTATTAAAAATAATCATGAACTAGGGTTTGTGAATGGTACTACTGGTGTTGTTGTAGACTTTGATAAAGAAACAGGATTTCCAATAGTTAAAACATCATATGGCTCACTAATTAAAGTTGGATTAGAAGATTGGACAATTGAAAATGATAGTGGCAATATAGTAGCTAAGGTCTCTCAAATACCACTAAAGTTAGCTTGGGCGATTACTATTCATAAGTCTCAAGGTATGACACTAGACTCTGCTGAGATAGATCTATCCAAAACCTTTGAAGTAGGGCAGGGTTATGTAGCCCTCTCTCGTATTAAGAATATAGATGGTTTAAGACTTATGGGATTAAATGATACTGCACTTACAGTAGATCCTCTTATTCTACACATAGATGATAGAATAAAAGCAGCATCTAAAAAAGCTAGTGATGAGATATTAGCTATAACCCCTAAAAATCTACAAAATATATTTGAGTCTTATATTTTAAGTATTGATGGGATTATAGATATTAATAAAATCAAAGAGCAAGAGACCATATTAAAGTCTGAGAAAAAAGTAATAACTAAAAATACAACACCTACTCATATCCAAACTAAAGAGTTGATTGAATCATCAGCTTCTCTTTTAGAATTAGCTACAAACAGAGGGATGAGTCAAGGGACTATTATTAATCATCTACGAACTTTAAAAGAGGTAGATGCTGATTTAAACTTAGATAAGTTTATGCCAGATAATAATATTTTTACACTTGTTAAAGATGCTGTAACAATTATAAAAACCAAAGATAATAAAGATAATTTTAGTGAGGATGGGAATATTAGATTAAAACCTATATTTGAAGCACTAGATTCTAAAGTATCTTATGATGATATTAGAATGTCTCTTTTAACGATTTAATATAAATTAAGTCTATTTAGAATCTAGAGTAGGGTGATACTTTTTTAAATAATCTTTGAGTATATCTCCATGATCAAATACTAACTTATCTAATTCTAAATCATCTAGTTTAACTATACTAGCCTCTTTAGCATCATCCGCTCCAATAGGTTCTCCATATGCTTTACAAATATATACAGCAGATACTGTATGAAATCTTTTATCCCTAGTTGGTTCTGAATAAACACCAAGTAGTTCTTTAATCTCTACATCTAAAGATATCTCCTCTTTCATCTCACGAAGTAGGGCAGTCTCGGTACTCTCACCAATATCTACAAACCCACCAGGAAGAGCTAAACCTAAGGGTATATTTTTTCTTTGGATTAAAACTATGCCTAAGAGCTCTTCAGAGGTATTATATATCTCAACTATACCATCTGTTGTCAGATATGGTGTTTGTGGCTTCCAGCTCATTTATATATCCTTTATTGCTGTTTATTTAATTAGATTTAGAATCTTACTTATAGATTTATAAGAATTATTTTTTAAAGAGACTTTATCTGCATAGTATTTAAAGTTATTAACGATATCTTTTATCTCTTGTATGATTGTTAAAGCGTTACTAATATTGTGTGTATTGGCAAGTTCTAATAAAGTGTCAGAAGTGGGATTTTTTCCGTTACCTAAATAAGTAGTGCTATGTTCACCACCTGGTCCATATGAAAATGTTAAATCATAAGCTGGTGATAATATCCATGAGCCATCCTCTCCCATTAAAAAAGAAAAATTCTTAGCATGATCATCACGATTGTGAGTAAAAAGATTAAATACTGCAAGTTTAAACATTTTAGTTTGTTCATTAATATCACGAGTAAGATGAAGAGTTAATCCTAATAAATCATCATAATCAAGAGTAGGGGTTCTAAAATCACTGTGTGTTAATCCAGCTACAGAGTGTATATGAACTCTATCATCATTTTCTCGGTCAAATCTTTTAGTAGAAAAATAACTATTTGTTTTAGAAGAAAGCAAACAGGTTTCACTCATCTCTACACCAGCATCTTTAGCCATAAGAGCATATGCATATTCAACTTTAGCTATATCTTCACTATCGTGTGATGATGCAAATTTAACCATCCAGTGAGTAAAGCCATTATGTAAAGTTTGTGCACCATGTATAATAGTTTTTTTATCATCACTAAGTTGTATCATAATCTTTGGTCTAGCCCCTGCTGATGAACCACCAAGAGTTATTAATTCATCAAGTAACTTTTGGCTATCACCTTGAAGTATATCCTTGGAAGCTTTTGCTAAGTCCTCTAAAATAATTTCCTCTGTAGTGTTGTCTTTAATATTATTTATAATAGGTTCATAAGATAAAGCACCAATTCCATATTTGCCAATATAACTAAGTCTATCAAGTTGAGTTATATCAGAATACTCAATATTATTATTTAAAAAGTGCCTATCGAGTAATAATTTACCCCAACCATCAGGTAATGAATCTCCAAACACACCAAACAAGCCTTCAAATACATCATCTTTACATACAAAGACACCAGACTTCAGTGGTACTTTATATGGAGATAATTCTATTTTAGAACTTAAAAATTTAACACTATACTCAAAGTATATAACGCCATCTTTATA